>CAJBIA010000065.1 GCA_903953055.1 uncultured Methylophilaceae bacterium | reverse complement strand
TTTGTGGAGGGCGTTAATGTCCCCAATACGGGTTAAAACCGCCTTACCAAGTTTCAAACTATCATTAATGGTAGCGGTTTGTGACAAATCGAGAAGTGTTCGCGCAAGGTTGACATCTTTGTCATCGAGGCTTACTCCACCAATCAAGTCAGATTCATTTTCTTTTTTCGCCAAATATCTTGCTGAGGCACTAGTAGCACCTTTTTCAGATAAAGCAAACACAGATGAGCCACGAGCGTCGGGGCGTACAAAGGCATCAGCATGAACAGAGATAAATAAATCGGCCTGCATATTGCGAGCTTTGACAACACGACCGTGCAGTGGAATAAAGTAATCGCCATCACGAGTTAAAATGCCTCGCATATTTGGCTCTAGATCAATCCGTTCTTTTAGTTTTTTGGCGATGCCAAGTGTGATATCTTTTTCATGAGATCCATTTGCGCCTTGAGCGCCTGGGTCTTCCCCGCCATGTCCTGCATCGATAGCAATCGTAATTAAACGGCCATATTTATTGATTGCGGGCTTGTTAGTGATTGGTTTCTCTATCGGCTTTTCGGTCAATGGGACTTCTGTCGACAAAGGAACTTCTGGCGTTGCTTGCGTGGGTTCGATAGGCTGAGGACTTTCTGCTATTTTATTTTCAATCGGTTTGAGCTCGACATTCGGATTGGCCTCGATAGGCTGAGGACTTTCTGCCGATTTATTAAACTTATCAAGCACTGACAAGATAGGGTCCTGCATGGGGTAAACATCAAGCACAAGTCTATGTTGATATTGGCCTGCGGGTTGTAACATAAAAATGTTGGGCTTAATTTGTGTTTTTAAATCAATCACCACACGAACGACATTGGGTTTGAAATTAGCAACACGAACCTGCTTAATATACGGGTCATTAGGAGAGATAGCATTTACAAGAGATTTAAGATTAGCATTAAGATCCACACCCTCCAGATCTAGGACTAAGCGATCAGGATCCTTCAGCAGTAACATTTTCTGGTTAATCTCACTCGAGGCTTCTATAGTAATACGTGTATAGTCAGCCGCCGGCCAGACACGAGTCGCTAAGACATTAACAAGTGGACTTGCCAATGCGGGCGTCAAAATCAAGCAGACCAAGACTAATAACTTAGATAATGTTCTAAACATTTCTTTCCTACGAACGTATTCCCAATTAAACGAGCGCTTCTTCCAGTGCCAACCAAGGTTAAATAGAGATCAATGTCTGCTGTTGGAATTAAACTTCCAGCTTTTGCTGACCATTCAACCAAACAAATAGAGGACGGATTAAAGTACTCTCTAAATCCTGCAACATCCCACTCTTCTTCGTCAATAAATCGATATAAGTCAAAGTGGTATAAATTAGTATTAACTTCACTTATTGATAACTGATATGGCTCAACCAAGGTATAAGTCGGGCTTTTCACTTTACCTATAAAGCCCAGACCGTTTAAAACACCACGAACAAATGTTGTTTTACCTGCGCCCAGATCACCATGTAAATAAACGGTAACACCAGGAACAAGTGAACTCGAAAAACTAGCCCCCAGATTAAGAGTTGCCTGTTCATCGCCTAAATTAAGTGTAATATCATGTGCCATATATGTTCGATCAAGATAATAATCTAGAAGCCCTCGCGGAGGCTATAAGGTCCTGGGGTAAATCATTGGGATTTAGTCATATTGGTATTGCTGATACTGACTTGGCAAGCGCTGAACCGCAATACAAAGCTTGGATAGAAAAAGGCTTTCATGGTGCTATGGATTATATGGCAAAACATGGCAATAAGCGCACCGAACCCGCCAATTTAGTCCCGGGGACAGTGAGGGTTATTTCTGCACGCATGGACTATCAACCGCCAAATGCTAAAGATGCCACAGAAGTTCTTAATGAAAGCAACCAAGCTTTTATTTCGCGTTACGCGCTAGGTCGAGATTATCACAAAGTAATGCGCAATCAATTACAAAAGCTTTGTGAAAAAATTCATACTGAACTTTCAATTTATCAATTAGATGAATTTCAATACCGTGTTTTTACTGATAGCGCGCCGGTTTTAGAAGTTGCATTAGCGGAAAAGGCTGGACTCGGTTGGCGTGGTAAGCACACCTTATTAATTACGAGGGAAGCAGGTTCTTGGTTCTTCATCGGTGAGATTTACACCAACCTGCCCTTGCCTATTGATAAACCAACTGACAACCATTGTGGCACTTGTGTAGCATGCATGGACGTCTGCCCAACACAAGCGATCGTAGCGCCCTATGAAGTAGACGCGAGACGTTGCATCTCATATTTGACCATTGAACTTAAAACAAGCATCCCTCTAGAATTTAGACCTTTGATTGGCAATCGTATTTATGGTTGCGATGACTGTCAACTCGCGTGCCCTTGGAATCGTTTTGGGCAGATCACCGATCAACATGATTTCCATGTAAGGCACGGCTTAGACAACGTCTCTCTTGTAGAGTTATTTACTTGGGATCAAGTAAAGTTTAATGAAAAAATGGCGGGTAGCGCTATCTACCGTATCGGCCATGAGCAATGGCTTCGCAATATTGCGGTGGGCCTAGGGAATGCAACAAGCACAATTGAAATTATTAATGCGCTTAAATCGAGAACGAATGACTCTTCTTCCATGGTGCGAGAACATGTGGCATGGGCATTACAACAGCACCACATCACGGTATAATTCAGCGCTTATTATCAGAATGTCTTATTCAATGACTTCAAACCTTTTTAAAAGGCTATCTTATGCGCTGTTTAGCGCGCTTGCCATTTTTATTCTAGTAACCTACAAACAATACGGCATCAGTAACGATGAGCAAGTTCAGCATATATATGGACAATTGTTGCTTAAGTTTTACAGCTCAGGATTTACAGACCAATCGGCTTTTACCTATAAAAATCTATACCTATATGGCGGGTTCTTTGACTTAATTGCTGCTTCATTAGAGAAAATCTCTCCCATGTGGGTTTGGGATATACGCCACCTTCTTTCCGCTTCATTTGGTTTAGTCGGAATAATAGCTGTTTATAAAATTACTGAAAAACTTGCAGGTGAACGTGCAGCATTTTTAGCTGCCATCTTACTAACACTCACTGGAGCATGGTCTGGCGCCATGTTTACGCATACGAAAGATGTTTCCTTTGGCGCTTGTATGGCTTGGGCCCTTTATTACACAACACTCATCTCAGACAGATTAGACCGGATTCCACCTAACCTAAGTGTTAAATTAGGCATCGCAGTAGGTTGTGCTTTGGGGTTAAGAATTGGCGGGGCTTTCGCAGTCATCTATCTGTTGCTCTTGGTTTTAATTACCAGCTTTATTCAAACATCGACAATCAAAGAAAAGCTTAATTTCTATACAAAAGCAATCTTAGGGCTTTTACCCGCAGGAATCGTGGCTTTATGCCTAATGGCATTATTTTGGCCTTGGGCAATCACGGGCAAAGATCATATTTTAATTGCTGCAAAATCTTTTTCACACTTTGCATTCAATATGAACACCATCGTTGATGGTACTTTTGTCAGCATCGGTGAAGTATCAAGGTCATATCTCCCAGAATACTTAGCCATTCGCTTGCCAGAGGTATTTCTTTTGGGCCTCATCAGCGCAGTGATCATCCTTTTATTTTCAATGAAACGTAATACTTATCAATACCCAAGTCACTTCAATAAAGAGCTCCCAGAAATAACCTTAGCCATCGCCATTTTATTTCCTCTTATTTTCGTTCTGTATGACAGACCTGCCTTGTATAACGGTGTGCGGCATTTTACTTTTATTATTCCACCTTTAGCCGTACTTGCTGGTATCGGCTTATCAAAGTCATGGGACGGCCTTTCAACAAAACCCAAGCGGCAATTATCCTTTGGCTTATTAGCTTTGGTTTTAGCGCTCAACACAGCATACACATTATTTGAGCTGCGGCCTTACGAATACATTTACTACAATCACTTCGCCGGTGAAAATTTAAAGCAAGCAGAACATCGTTGGGAAGCTGACTATTGGTCAAGTAGTCTCATTGACGCAACCAAAATGCTAGAAAACTATGTCGATGCAGAACAAAAGAACTGGCCATCAGAACATCAAGGCGCCTATTACGTAGCGATTTGTGCTGAGGCCTTTCAAGGGAGCGCCTATTTAGACCAAAGGTTTAAAGTCACTGAAAATTGGGTCCGTGCAGATTTCTTCATTTCTAGCACACACATGAATTGCGATAAAGTATTAAAGGGTAATATTATTGGAACTGTTGAACGCTTAGATGCTCCACTCGCCGTTGTGAAAGATCGAAGATATCTAACAGGTGAAGACAGAAGACCACATGCGCCGCCTCGAAATTAATATTAAAAATGAACGGAATAACCGTGACTAACCGATCAAACCTTAATCCACACATCACAGTCATTGTGCCCGCTTTTAATGAGGCCGAAGCCATATCAAGCACAGTAGCTAACATCGCTCACCATTTACTTCAATTAAGCCAACATTGGGATATTGTGGTAGTTGATGATGGCAGTCGCGACCAAACGGCAAGTGTTGTTCGTTCATTACCCGCAAAACTAAACACAACACTGGTTAGATTCTCGCGCAACTTCGGCAAGGAATATGCCATTACTGCCGGCTTAGAAAATGCCAATGGTGATATTGTGATTTGCATGGATGCCGATGGTCAACACTCATCAGAACTACTAGTAGAAATGCTAGAAAAATGGCGCGAAGGTTACGATATGGTCTATGCAGTCCGCCAAGATCGGGAAGTTGAGTCTAGCTTCAAACGCTGGGGTTCGAAGATTTTTTATGGGACCATGAGCTTAGGTGGTCAAATTAACATCCCACCTGACGCTGGTGATTTTCGCTTAATGGATAGACAGGTAGTAAATGCATTACTCTCCCTTCCTGAACGCAATCGTTTCATGAAAGGGATTTATGCTTGGGTGGGATATAGATCTATAGGTATCCCGTACATCCCCCTCCCGCGCTCGCATGGTGAAAGTGCCTATTCTAAACTTAAACTCATCCAACTTGCCTGGACAGGGATTACAAGCTTTTCTGTGATGCCTCTTCGATTAGCCAGTGCAGTAGGAGCCTCTTTGGCTTTCTTTGCTTTCATTTACGGCATTTATGTTGTGATTGACCGGCTATTTTTTCATGAATCCGTGCCCGGATGGCCTACGGTGGTTGCAAGCATGATGTTTTTTGCAGGCGTACAGCTTTTGTTTATAGGCATCCTAGGTGAGTATCTTGCACGAATTTATGATGAGGTTAAAGGACGCCCCTCATACATTGTGGCAGAGATTGCTAAACCGAATATTGAAAAAGCAGCTTCCAAACCAAAAGCTTTCAAATCACCCATCATCAAGGCTGTTGAAAAAGACCTATTAAGCTGATGCCACGCAAGCATGCAAAATCTATTTCCTGGTTTGCGGTCATCGGCGTATTAGCCGCATTCACTCATTATGTGATCGCAGTTGGCTTTGAAAGGAGCGCAATTCTTAATCCTGAACAAGCCAATATCGCTGGTTTTGTTTTAGCTTTTCCAGTAAGTTATTTTGGACATAGAAGATTTAGCTTTGCAGGAAATGTTTCTTCGCACCGCAATACGTTTCCGCGATTTCTATCTGTTGCGCTTCTTGGTTTTTTAGCGAACCAAACCCTCGTGATTAGCACACTTAAATATACCAAGCTACCATTTTGGTTTGTTCTAGGATTCGTAATGGTATTCGTTGCTATCAGCACCTATATTTTAAGTAAATATTGGGCATTTAAAGGCGCAAGATGAATTTAATCATATGTGCTGATGACTTTGCACAAAGCGAGGCGATCGATAATGGGATTATCAAGCTTATTGAGATAAACAGATTAAGTGCTGTTTCTTGCATGACACTGAGTCCTCGTTGGCATAAAGCAGCGAAGAAACTGACACCAAATATTAGAAAAAAAGCCAGCATCGGCTTGCATTTAGACTTTACGCATTTTGGTAATTCAATTTCACATCAAAAACTGATCTTATTGAGCCTTAGTCGCCAACTTTCCAAAAAGAGCATTAAGCAAAGCATACATGAGCAACTAGATGCTTTTGAAACATCTCTTGGCATGCCCCCAGATTACGTTGACGGCCATCAACACGTGCATCAACTCCCTCAAATTCGTGATTCATTACTTGAAATATTGTTAGAGCGTTACGCCAACCAGTTGCCTTGGCTTCGCATTGCAAAGCCGCCAATCAGGGACGGTTTTAAGGGGCTCATTATTCGCACACTAGGCTCAAGCGCGCTTGAAAAAGAAGCAAAAAAACTAGGGTTTGTTTGTTCAGGAAATTTACTCGGCGCCTATAGCTTTAAAGGATCGAGCGAGGATTATGCAAAACGTTTTAAAGGGTGGTTAAAAGAGGTGAAAAAAAACACAGCAACACCAGTTTTAATGTGCCATCCAGCAATAGATATGCCTGTCGCTAATCAGGATCTAATATATCAAGCGAGAGTTAATGAGTTTGGGGTTTTAGCGAGTAATGAATTCGCTGAAAATCTGATTGGATTTAGCTTGGTCAAAAGCCCTGTGATTTAACTTTGTGCCGGAACGATTGCTGGCAATTTTTTAATTTTTTTTGTTTGTTTACTCATCTTCAACGGTTTTTCCATCACGCAATATTCTGACCCATAATCCCCACCATTTTCATCTGGTTCATAATAATGATTGGTATACGCCCAGCGTGTGCTAGAGATTCTTTGAATGTCAGCAATCCCAGTACTATATTCAGCATTACGCCCATCAGAGAGCCTAAAGGTCAAAGCAAGCTTGTAAGTATTGGCAATTGCCTGTCCTTTATACACCAAGGCATTTTCTGTTTCAGTATTAAAGTCATACACAGAAAAACTGCCCTGACTACTGATACGGTTAAGCTTTAAGGTAGCAACCACCTCATACTCACCTACTTTATTATTTGAGCCCTTGCATGAATAAATACCGCTAAAGTTTGGTCCAGTGAACTGCTCTTTTGCCTGAGTTTCGCTCACAAAAGCGATTAAAGTGAGGCCAACAAAAACCAAGACGAATGACAACGAGTTTTTCATGCAATTTTTCTTAAGTGGGTTTAATAAAGACAGTATTGTAGCTTGATGCCGAACTTCGAAGAAGAGATACTGCGTTATCTTTTAATAATTTATGTTTTTACTTTGTTTTTGACGATTGGCTAGATTATCATATGTAATTCGCTAGCTAGCTTAATGATGGTTTAGTTTAAGCGACACTTCGCGGCTTTATTCCCAGGATTTTATGACGACCTCAAGTCCATCGCCCACAAAGCAATCTATTTGGCGCTTTACTGCTTTTAATGCCTTTCTACTGCTCTTACTTTCTGTATGGCTATGGAAACAAAACCAACCCATTAACCTGCCTAATCCGCATTTACCGGTCGATGGAAAGTTACAATGCGTTTCTTATTCGCCTTATTACAGCAACGGTCAAACACCGCTTAATATCAAGACATACATCACCCACGAGCAAATTGACCATGATCTAGCAACCCTATCACAACAGTTTGCATGCGTACGCATATACTCGGTTAGCCAAGGCTTAGACTATGTGCCTGAAGCAGCATCAAAACTAGGAATGAAAGTATATGTTGGCGCATGGATCGGTTGGGTTAAAAAACTGAATGATCGTGAGTTAAACCTTGCGATTGACGTTGCCAATAAATATCCAAGTACAGTCAAAGCATTAATTATTGGCAATGAAGTATTACTTCGTGGGGAGCAGACCGAATCTGCGATGAAGTCATACATTTTTCGTGCAAAAACTGCGACTAATGTTCCCGTGACTTATGCTGACGTATGGGAGTATTGGCGTAAACACCCAAAACTTGAGGACTCCGTTGATTTCGTAACCGTCCATATACTGCCATACTGGGAGGACAAGCCTCAGTCAATTGATAAAGCGGTTGATCACACACAAGAAGTAATGCTCTTGCTTGGAAAAACTTTTAAAAAACCAATCTTAATTGGTGAAACTGGTTGGCCATCTGCTGGACGCCAAAGACAAGACTCGAAACCAAGCCTAGTTAACCAAGCTAGATATATGCGTAGCTTTTTAACAGTAGCAGACGAAAAGCATTGGAACTACAACCTCATTGAGGCATTTGACCAACCTTGGAAGCGGGCTTTAGAAGGAACTGCGGGGGGTAACTGGGGAATTTTTGATATCAAGATGGCGTCTAAATTCCCTTTCACAGGGAGTCTCGCCGAAAGACATGATGAAAAATCAGCACTCTATGCAGGCTGTTTAGGTGCGCTGCTATTGTTAACGTGGGCGTTGTTGTTAAAGCTTCACTCGACAAAGCATTTGTTTAGTATGGCAATATTTGGTTCACTTATTGGCATCTCTATACTATTAGAAATAGAATATTTGATCATTGCATGCCGCAACATTCAAGAATGGATTTTACTTGGTGGCTTTACCTTGCTAGGGTTTGTTAGCTTAATTAGCATCCCTGCTTATGTATTTAATGGAAACAAAACAGCAAAGAAGGCAATCAGCCTGTCAACCTCTATATTCTTGCTTGCCGCCATCATTGAAAGTTATCTACTAATCGTTGATGGACGTTATCGTGAGTTTGCCATGACGTTATATGCCCTACCTGTATTACATTTATCGCTTGGTCTTTGGATATGCGGCCAAAATACCAAAACAAGCTATGCAGTTTATCGATGGCTTGGCGTTTTAGTGATTGCCGGTGCCTTAGTCTGCTTATGCAAGGAGCCTAAGAATCACCTAGCCATGATTTGGCTAGTGATTAGCATGCTGATTGCTTGGGCTAACTGGCCAACAAAACGCACCATTAATATTTAATTCATTAGAAAACATCATTGTTTATGCCCCCATTTTTTAAGCGCTATGTCAAACCACTGTTATTCGCGAGCTTAATCGCGATGATTCACTTTGGAATTTGGAGCATTTTAAATCGTGCGCTTCCTATCATGAATGCGCCGCCAATTGTCAATGGCTTCGCCTATAGTGGATACCAAGAAAACCAGAGCCCACTGGATAAAGAGTATCCAAGCACCGCAGAATTGGAGCAGGATTTAAAGATACTAAGACCATACACTAACCGCATACGTATTTATGGGGCTCTCGAAAATAGCGAAGTGACTGCACTTGCATCTAACCTAGGTTTTGAAATAACGGCCGGCGCATGGATTAACAGCGACCTTACTGCAGACCGAAGAGAAATTGATGCCCTGAAAGCAAAAATTAAAAATTATCCACATATTGAGCGTGCAATTGTTGGTAACGAAGCATTGCTTCGGGAAGATATTACCCTAGAAGACTTAATTAGTTATTTGGATGAAGTGCGGGCAAGTTCATCAATTCCAATATCCACTGCTGAACCCTGGCATATATGGTTAAAAAATCCAGAACTAGTAAAACATGTTGATTACATCGCTGTTCATTTACTTCCGTACCACGAAGGCTTAGCGGTTGAGGATGCGGTAAATTACGCTTTCCAACGCTACCAGGAGCTAATGGATACCTATCCACGGAAAAAAATTGTCATTACTGAAATTGGCTGGCCTAGCCATGGTCCGAGTATCGGCGCAGCCGTTGCATCAGATATCAACCAAGCACGCTTTGTTCGCGAGTTTTTGGCAAAAACTGCTCATAAAAATTATGATTATTACCTAATGGAAGCTTTTGACCAACCGTGGAAACAAAAGCTTGAAGGCTGGGCCGGGGCCTACTGGGGTATGTTTGATGCCGAGCGCCACGAGAAATACTCACTTCAAGGAGCCGTGGCTAAGGACGATCGCTGGGAAGAAAAAGCACTGTGGG
Source organism: uncultured Methylophilaceae bacterium (assembly GCA_903953055.1). Classification (GTDB taxonomy): domain Bacteria; phylum Pseudomonadota; class Gammaproteobacteria; order Burkholderiales; family Methylophilaceae; genus Methylopumilus_A. The sequence goes on along the minus strand of CAJBIA010000065.1, from coordinate 11,214 downwards.
CAAGCCTATTAGGTTTCATCCCTATTCTTTTTATTGCTTACCGTTTCAGACATTGGGGCTTAGGCGGCAGATTTTCAATGGCAATTTTGCTTCAAGCTTGCATCACGACCTTAGTCGTCGCGTGGAATCTCCCTGGTGATTATTACTACACGCTTCGTGACTTTGTCGTATTGATTGCTCTCATTATCGGCATGGGACTTACTTCTGCTGTGCTCATGATATATGGTGTTGAATTCAGCGAAGTGATGTTTAAACGTAAATGGAACCGTGCATTCAAACGCGCAATCCCTGTTCCTGCAGATCAAGAGCTTTTTGTTTCTATTCACCTAGCTTGCTATAACGAACCACCATCGATGGTGATTACGACTATTCAAAGCTTAGCTAAGCTTAATTACAGCAACTATGAAGTGATTGTGGTCGACAACAACACCAAAGACGAAGCTAAATGGAAGCCTATTGAGGATTACATGGCCAAGATGCCAGACAATTTCCACTTCTTCCATCTACCTCAATGGCCTGGATTTAAAGCAGGGGCCCTTAACTTTGCACTCGACCAGACAAGCCCTCAAGCGCAAGTCGTTGGGGTGGTTGATGCTGACTACGAAGTCACACCCGATTGGCTATCTGACCTAGTACCGCATTTTTCTGATGAAAAAGTGGCCGTTGTACAAGCACCTCAGGCCCATCGTGATTGGGAAAATAACTTTTTCAGAAGAATGAGTAACTGGGAATTTGAAGGTTTTTTTCGCATCGGCATGCATCATAGACATGAACGTAATGCTCTAATTCAACACGGCACAATGACGCTTGTTCGGCACAAACCATTAGTTGATTTAGGCAAATGGTCCGAATGGTGTATTTGTGAAGACACTGAGCTCGGCCTACGTTTGCTAGAAAATGGTTACGAACTTCGCTACATTGACGACACGTTTGGTCGAGGTCTAACCCCAGCAGATTTTAAAGCCTTAAAATCGCAGCGTTTCCGATGGGCATTTGGCGCAATGCAAATATTGAAGCGCCATCTACCAAAATTGATTGGCAACTCTACCCTTACGTTTGGACAGCGCTATCACTTCCTAACGGGCTGGTTCGGTTGGCTTGGTGATGCATTACAACTCATCTTCACCATCGGCTCTATTGCTTGGACAGTTGCGATGATAACCGTGCCAAGTGCTTTCAGCCTTCCTGTGACGATTATGATTACGCCTATTTTATGCTTCTTAGCAATTAAAGCCGCGCTCGGTCCCGTGCTTTACCGTAAGACCATGAATTGCAGCTGGAAAGATATTTTTGGTGCATCACTTGCAAGCTTAGGGCTGTCTCACGCGATTGCTCGCGGTGTGATGATGGGAATTCTCAAAAAAGATGGCGTGTTCAAAGTGACGGCAAAAGGCAAAGTCATCGGCACTAAATTACAAATTCTCAATCCTATTTTAGAGGAAGTGGCCCTACTTATCATGTTGATCGCTTGTGGTCTTGCAATGCTTATTACAAGAGGCTTTACCAATATCGATGCCCAATTATGGGTCGCCATGCTAGCCTTGCAAGCCTTGCCTTATGGAAGCGCCTTGGCTTGCCAACTCATTGCCCAGCGCCCTGATATGCCAGCTAAATAATTAGACCTTTAATGCCGACAGCAAGGCCGCACCAACGATGCCGGCCTTGTCATCAGTTGATGAAATTTTCACTTGAACTCGCCCGCGTAAAACAGGAATTAGATCTGCATTAAATTGCTGATCAAAACTTTTTTCCATCAGTGACCAAGCTTGGCTTACCCCACCACCAATAACGACAGTCTTCACATCAACAACTTTTAGAATATGTGCCAAGGTTTGCGCCAAGGACTTGGCAGCAAGGTGGTATGCTTTTTTTGCCATCTCATCACCTTGCATTGCAAGCATAGCAATTTCATGTGCCGCGAGATGCTGCCCTGATGTTTCTAAGTAACTTTCACTAATCCCTGTAGCTGAGGCGTATTGTTCTAGGCAACCATGATTGCCACAGCCACATAATCGGCCATTGGGCATAGTAATGATATGCCCGACTTCCATCGCGAAACCATTCTCACCTTGAAGCGGCTTGCCTGATTGTATTAAGCCCCCACCCACTCCTGTACCAAGCCCGATATAGATGAGGCCATCGTGTGAAGGAATTTTCATTAGTTTGAATTCACCAAAGGCAGCAGCCAAAGCATCATTTTCAACGATAACAGGCCGTTTAATTGCTTTAGTTAACGCGCCTGCCAAGTCAACATTTAGTAAACCTGGTAAATTTGGCGATTGAGCAAGATGACCATTCTGAGGATTAATGAAACCAGGAAATCCAATGCCAATCGTAGAAATATCTGGATGTTGATGCAAAACTATATTCAAAATCTCGCTTGTGATATTGATAATTTTTCGCCATGCAACATCTGCAGAGTTTGTTTTACAGATGCTAGCGAAATCGGCATGTATTCGATGCTCATCAATAATCTGTAAACCATCCACGACACCCACTCGCAAATTCGTCCCGCCGATATCTACACCTATGCGAAGCAGTCTCATTATTAACCTTGGAAGGCGAGAGGATTTCGTTTGTTTTGGAAAATAAGGCGTTCTAAGCTTTCAATCATGACATCATTTAATTGTGACCACTCAAAGCGCCATTCCCAATTTCCTTCTATGGTCCCAGGGATGTTCATACGATGTGCGCTGCCGAGCCCAAGAACATCCTGCATTGGAACAATCGCTAAGGTAGCATTAGAAGCGAGGGCCATTTGAATCAACACCAAGGGCATATCTACTTCGTCATCTTTAATATATTCATGATTTTTTAAATAATGATGAAAGATTTCTTTCTGAGATTTATCTAGCTCATCATACCAACCGAGGCTTGTATTATTGTCATGTGTACCAGTGTAAACAACGCTATTTTCGGTAATTTTTTCTGGTAGGTATGGGTTTTCCGAGCCCCCATCAAATGCGAATTGAAGAATCTTCATTCCTGGCAAGTCGAAATTTTCCCGTAATTCATTAACTTCATCGGTAATTATGCCCAAATCTTCTGCTACTAAACTGATTAGAGGTAAATGTTTAATGATAGCGCCTAGCAAGGCTTCCCCTGGAGCTAATTCCCAAGCGCCATTTATTGCTGTTGGCTCATCAGCAGGAATTTCCCATGCGGCCTCAAGCCCTCTAAAATGGTCTATGCGCACCACGTCAAATAGGGCGTTTTGTGTTCGCATTCGAGCTAACCACCAACTGAAGCCGTCGGCCTGCATAGCAGGCCAGTTATAATGAGGATTACCCCAGCGTTGGCCAGTTTCAGAAAAATAATCAGGTGGCACGCCCGCGACTACCGTCATGTTTAAATCGTCATCCAATTTAAACATATTGGGCTGCGCCCAGACATCCGCACTATCGTAAGAAATAAAAATTGGAATGTCCCCAAACAAGGCAATATTTTTATTGTTGGCGTAATCTTTCAATTCATGCCATTGCTTGAAAAAAATAAATTGCTTAAATTTTTCTAAAGCAATCTCATCTGAAAAGTCCTGCTGAGCTTGCTTTATTGCCGATAAGTCTCTTAATTTTATTGGGGTCGGCCATTCGTGCCAACAAGCATTTTGATAATGATTACGTAAAACGATAAACAAACAAAAATCATCCAGCCAATGGGCTTGCTGTTTTGCAAAACGGATAAAATCAGAATGCAACTTCGGTGCATTAATACGATTGAAATTAGCATAAGCTAATGCAATTAATATTGATTTGTTATCCGTTGAATCCAAATCATTCTGAGATAACCATCCTTGGTTTTTGATAATATTAAAGCTAATGAGATTGGGATTTCCTGCATGCGCTGACAAGCATTGATATGGGGAACCATCGGCATGCGTCATATTCAATGGCAATGTTTGCCACACTGTTGCCCCTATACGAGATAAAAAATCAACGAAATTGAATGCATCTTGCCCCAAATCTGCCTGGGGCAATGAAGTAATGTGTAACAAGACACCTGCCCGTCTTTCTTTTAACACATGAGGAATAAAAGCCAATCTATTCGCCCTCTTGACCGCGCCGCATTGTACCGCCAAGGGCAGGATCACCCCCACCATGACTGATTGGTTGACTTAGGGACTTGGGTGGCTGCAATTTTAGTAATCGATAGAGGTTGCTTAAATTACGGCGATAAAGCCGATCAAAACTATCAACACTCACTGACGAATTATAATCACCAAACCACCAAAACCAATCTGAACCTTCACAAATAGACAATTGGTGTTCGCAAGCAGCTATTTCATTTGCATTTAAAACATCCGACTGCATCACTTGATCATATTGTTTCTTGGCATCGCATAAAAGGTCCCACCCTAGATTTTTATCTGGCGATCCTATCCAAGTGCTAAAACTACCGTATACCCAACTACCCGCCGCAATTTGCGGTAAGTTCTCTAAAGGTAACTTTGTTTTAGCAATGATGTCGCTAAAAGTCGTCATTTCAATATTGGGATGAGCGGCCAGTGCCTCATAGAGCTCGCTTAGGAAATAAAAGGCATTATATGGATAATACTCCCATGCATTTTCACCATCCAAAATCACACTCACAACACGACTCTTTAGACTATCATTTTCATCATATATGGCTTCTAAAGCGCCAATAAAATCCTTCACAGCCTCACTTGCATGCAATTTTGAATACTCAAAACCAATCTTGTCAGAGAGATTATCATCTCTAAAGAAACATATGATTTGATTGCTGCCGTGGCTGATGCGATAGGGCTGATATAAATATTCACTTCGATTTGGGATAGAACCACTCTCAGATGATTTATAGAGGCTATTTGTAAGCACCCCTTCCCCAGTGGCGGCCCATTTCACGCCCTGCTCAGCCAACAGTAATAATCCAGCTTGAGAAACACCACCCTCTGCCGGCCACATGCCTTTGGGCGGTTCTCCAAATCGTTTCTGATGAGAACTTTGTGCCGACTGAATATGGGATTTAGCTCTTATTCGACCGCCTGGATAGGTTTGGCAGGATGGCAATGGTGCAAATGGCATCGCATCTCGGGTTGATTTAAAATCTAATAGCAATGGCAGTATAGGGTGAAAATAAGGCGTGCTTGAAATCTCTATCTGGCCTTTGCTTTGTAATTTTTTGTAGCGAGGAATCAAGTCGCTAATCCACTCTCCGACCAGCGTATAAAAATCATGCCTTTCCTGAAGCGTAAACTGACTCCCTTTTTGCATCAGTGCTTGAACAAAGGTGTTGTTGCGTCTAATACTTTCCCCGGTCCAGGCTAGATGATACCAAACCAACAAGTCAGCCATATATTGGCCAGACAGATAGTTAGAGGCCGTAGAACCTTGAACCTTTAATGCGTTGTATATGTTGAGCAAACGTTGATAATGCGCAAAGGGCTCAAGCATTTTCTCATGATGGCTTTTAAAACAGCTATCGACGATTAAGCATCGCTCTTCATTTGAAAGATAATCGAGATTTTCACGCACTAACAGCGCGAGTATCGGATCACGAATATGGTTCGTCTTGAATTGTTCTGTGTAATCTTCCAACTGGTCTAATAACACCGGAACAAAATTAAAAGTGACTCTTGCCTTAGGGTTGCTTTCTAAGTGATACGCCATGTCTGTGTAATCTTTTATGGCGTGAAGATAAGTCCATGGCAAAACGTATTGCCCTGTGATGGTATCCCGGTAATCGGGTTGGTGCATATGCCAATAAAGATTGAGGTAAAGCTTTGGTTGCACCGGCGACATTATTGACCTTTTATTTAGTTTATCTTATTCGATGGGTTGGATTGCCAAGCATGGCTGCAGTCACCAAGGTAATACCTTTTTCTGACACATGGAATCGTTTACGATCGAGCTCCAAATCATATCCAATCTCCATGCCATCAGGAATCACTGCACCTTTATCAATGACAACCCGTTTTAGTTTTACATTTCGACCAATCTCAACCTTCGGCAGAATGACGGAATCCTCAACGGTACTAAAACTGTGCACATACACATCAGAAAAAAGCACTGATTGATTGATCGTGGAACCGCTAATAATACAGCCTCCAGAAACTAAAGAATCTGTTGCCGACCCCCTTCTGCCATCATTATTAAAAACAAATTTAGCGGGAGGCAATTGTTCCTGGTACGTCCAAATCGGCCAATCCCCATCATACAGATTCAATTCTGGAACAACCTTTGTTAATTCCATATTCGCTTCCCAATAAGCATCAACTGTACCAACGTCACGCCAATAATAAACGCCCTTTTCGCCACCCACGCAGCTATCGGTAAAGCGATGTGCGTAAACACGATATTTATTAATAATTTGAGGGATGATATTTTTGCCAAAATCATGCTCAGATTTTGGATCGTCAGCATCACGTATCAACTGCTCATACAAAAATGCCGCTGAAAAAACGTAAATACCCATGCTCGCAAAAGCTTGATTTGGATTGTCAGGAAGTGCATCTGGATGTTCAGGCTTTTCTTTGAAATCGATAACCCTGTCTTCTTCATCAACGCCAATGACACCAAATGCTTTAGCATCTTCAATGGGAACATTAATACAAGCGACCGTCATATCCGCTTTGTTTCGCACATGCGATGCAAGCATCTGACCGTAGTCCATCTTATAGATATGATCACCTGCAAGAATCAGAACATATTCAGCACGAATATTTCGAATAATGTCTAAATTTTGAAAAACAGCGTCCGCCGTCCCTTTATACCATTGCTCTTCTATACGTTGCTGTGCCGGCCAAAGCTCAACAAACTCATTAAATTCGCCGCGCAAAAAACCCCAACCGCGCTGAATATGCTGCATTAAACTATGGGATTTATATTGTGTGGCAACACCAACTCGGCGAATGCCAGAATTAATACAATTGGACAAAGGAAAATCAATAATCCGAAACTTGCCACCGAATGGCACAGCAGGTTTTGCGCGCAAATCAGTCAGATCTTTTAATCGTGAACCACGACCCCCAGCCAATATGAGAGCTACTGTATTCTTGGTCAGGTTACTAACAAAACGTGTTGAAGCTATCTCCTGCTGCATCATTCTCTCCCCACTTTATAGTTTTACACTTGACATTAACCTAAACTAGCCTCTAAATGCAGATTACAGCATTAGTTTTCGCACGCGATATTTTATTTCTTCTAGGGTCATTATAGACATGTTAGAGGGCCACAATCTAGTAGAATCAGCGGGCTTAGCATAAATATTTTTTAGAAAATCACCTTGTCAAAACTTAAGCAAAATAGTCCACTTAATTTAATTCTTGATGCTCAGCATCACGACCCATTTGCCTTTTTGGGTTTGCATCTCGAACAATTAGAAAAAAATAAAATAAAAACCTATCGCTTTAGATGCTTTATGCCCTATGCGGCAGGTGTAGATATCCTCACATCAGCAGGATGGACACCACTTAATAATCTAGATGACCAAGGCTTTTTTGAATGGCAAGGAAATGAGTTGCTCGAGACGCCCTGCAACATTCGAATTCATGAGAATGACCGCTTTTTCGAAAGCTATGACGTCTATTCCTTCGCGCCCATGATTACCAGCGATGAGTTACATTTATTTGGTGAAGGAAACCTAAAGCAGGCCTACAAAACATTAGGTGCTCAACTTTGCATACATCAAGGAATTAATGGCGTTCGTTTTGCAGTATGGGCGCCCAATGCAGAAAGAGTCAGTGTCGTTGGCAACTTTAATCATTGGGATGGCAGAGTTAATCCGATGCGCGTCCATGGCTCAAGCGGTGTTTGGGAAATCTTTATCCCTGGCATTGAAGCTGAGGCCTTATATAAATTCGAAATTCGCCAGCGCCATACAGGGAACATTCTAGTTAAGACAGATCCCTATGGGTTCTGCTTCGAATCACGTCCTGGCACAGCTGCAAAAGTATGCGCGCTAAACACCTATCAATGGCAAGATTCGCAATGGTTAAAACAACGTGCAGATTCAAAATGGCTTCACGCACCATTTAATTGTTATGAAGTGCATTTAGGCTCCTGGCGCAGAGATTCTGATGGAAAATTTCTTAACTATCGCGAACTCGCTAAGCAGCTCATCGACTATGTAAAAGAGATGGGCTACACCCACATCGAACTTATGCCTGTTTCCGAGCATCCACTCAATGAGTCTTGGGGTTATCAAACAACAGGCTATTTTGGCGTAACTAATCGTTATGGCTCGCCAGATGATTTTAAATTCTTTGTCGATGCCTGCCATGCCTCAAATATTGGGGTGATTTTGGATTGGGTGCCTGGTCACTTTCCAAAAGATGATTGGGCTTTAGCGCGGTTTGATGGCACCGCTCTTTATGAACATGAAGATCCTAGATTGGGCGAACACCAGGATTGGGGCACCTATATCTTCAACTATGGCCGAAATGAAGTGCGAAATTTCCTTATTGCGAATGCCCACTATTGGCTCAATGAATTTCATATTGATGGATTGCGCGTTGATGCTGTAGCGTCAATGCTTTACTTGGACTATTCGCGCAAAGCGGATCAATGGTTACCGAATAAATTTGGGGGTCGCGAGAATTTAGATGCGATTGAATTCTTAAAGCAACTCAACATTATGGTGCATGAAGAGTTTGCTGGAGCTTTCACCATTGCGGAAGAATCAACATCCTGGCCAATGATTTCCCGTCCTGTTTATCTTGGCGGTTTGGGATTTTCAATGAAATGGAATATGGGATGGATGAACGACACCCTTGCCTACATAGAAAATGACCCTGTTCACAGACGTTACCATCACAACAAGCTTACATTTGGTCAGCTATATGCCTATAGTGAAAATTTTGTTTTACCCTTTTCCCATGACGAAGTCGTGCATGGTAAAAAATCTTTATTAGATAAAATGCCTGGTGATGCATGGCAAAAGTTCGCAAATCTGCGTTTATTGATGACGCATCAGATGTGTAGTCCAGGCAAAAAGCTCAATTTCATGGGAAATGAATTTGGACAAGGACGCGAGTGGAATGTCAATGCAAGCCTAGATTGGCATTTACTGGATTCACATTGGCATCAAGGAGTGAAGCTAACTAGTCATGATCTGAATCATCTGTATACGAATTTACCTGCACTTCATGATTTAGATTTTCAGCCCCAAGGATTTGATTGGATTGATTGCCAGGATGTCGATCAATCGGTATTAAGCTACATTCGCCGCGCACGTAATGGCAGTTTTGTATTAATATTATTGAATTTCACGCCCGTGCCAAGGGTGAACTATCGTCTTGGGGTTCCTATCGCTGGAGAATATGCTGAGATATTTAATAGCGATGCAAAGTATTATGGCGGCAGTAATATTAGCAACGGGACGGCGATCAAAACCGAACAAACAAGCTGGATGGGACATCAAAATTCAATCTTGGTTACGCTGCCGCCATTAAGCGGTGTAATTTTAAAAATTAAAAGTGATAAATAAATTATAATATTGCAAAATCAACAAAATAATTAAGCATGACTAATCTAATCAATACGCCAGCATGGCAAGCACTTAATGATCACTTTCAAGAAATCTTCCCTTTGCAAATGCGTGATATGTTTGCTGAAGACCCCAAAAGGTTTGATAAATTCTCATTAAAAATTAATGATTTTTTATTAGATTATTCTAAGCAAAGAATATCAGAACATACCATGTCTTTATTATTCACATTGGCACGCCAAAGTGAAGTTGAGTCATGGCGTGAAAAAATGTTTTCAGGTGAGAAAATTAATTTCACTGAAAACCGTGCAGTACTTCATACCGCTCTTCGAAATCGAGGCAATTCACCAGTATTAGTTGATGGCAAAGATGTAATGCCAAGCATCAATATTGTATTGTCTCAAATGCGAAAATTCAGTGACAATGTTCGCAATGGCCAATGGCTTGGTTATTCAGGAAAGCGAATCACTGACATTGTGAACATCGGCATCGGCGGCTCAGACTTGGGTCCAGTCATGGTATGCACTGCACTAAAATCTTATGCAAAAAAAGACCTAGATGTCCATTTCGTTTCTAATATTGATGGGACACATTTAGCGCAGACTTTAGAAGCCTGCGATCCAGAAACCACTTTATTTATTGTGGCTTCTAAAACATTCACTACGCAAGAAACCATGACCAATGCACGCTCTGCTCGCGCTTGGTTCTTGGCATCCGCAAAAGATCATGGCCATATTGCTAAGCACTTTGTAGCACTATCCACTAATGCAATGGCAGTGCAAGAATTTGGCATTGACCCATCAAACATGTTTGAATTTTGGGACTGGGTAGGCGGTCGTTATTCATTGTGGTCTGCCATTGGGTTATCAATTGCACTATATGTAGGGATGGATAATTTCGAAGCCCTGCTTGAGGGTGCTCACGAAATGGATAACCATTTCAGGACAGCCCCATTAGAAAAAAATATGCCCGTTATTCTCGCAATGCTAGGCATTTGGTATAACAACTTTTTCAAGTCCGAAACCCATGCGATTTTACCCTATGACCAAGGCCTATCAAGATTTCCGGCTTATCTTCAGCAAGGTGACATGGAGAGTAACGGAAAATTTACTAGTCGTTCAGGAGAAAGGGTTTCCCACACAACGGGGCCAATTATCTGGGGGGAACCTGGCACCAATGGTCAACATGCTTTTTATCAACTCATTCATCAAGGTAAGAAATTAATTCCATGTGACTTCTTGGTTCCACTTCGCAGCCATTATACTATTGGTGAAAATGCAGACGAACATCACAAAATATTAGTCTCTAACATCCTTGCGCAAACTAAAGCATTAATGCAAGGAAAGACAGCAAAAGAAGTTAAAGTAGAACTTGAAGATCAAGGCTTGGATCACCATTTAATAATGGAGTTGATGCCCCATCGTGTTTTTGGAGGCAATCGCCCAACGAACACCATCATGATTGATGCGCTGACACCTAAGGCACTTGGTAAATTAATCGCAATGTATGAACATAAAATTTTTGTTCAAGGCGTCGTATGGAATATCAATTCATTTGATCAATGGGGCGTAGAGTTTGGTAAGCAAATTGCGCAAAAAATCTTACCGCAATTGTCTGGGAAGAACAAAGTCACTGACCATGACAGCTCAACAAATAACTTAATAAATTACTTTAAAGAAAAAACGCAAACCAATTGATTGAATGTAGAATTGTACCTAATAAAAAAGGCAGATAATTATCTGCCTTTTTTATTAGGATTGCCTGATCGCG
>CAJBIA010000064.1 GCA_903953055.1 uncultured Methylophilaceae bacterium | reverse complement strand
TGGTATGCAGTTGCGCGATTTCGTTTACGTGAAGGATGCAGCAGCAGCTGTTGTACATTTTGTAAACAACCTCTGCGAATCTGGCATTTACAATATAGGGACTGGTCAAGCGCGGGCATTCAAAGATCTTGCGAGCACTGTGATGACGAGCCTAGGAAAAACACCTAACATCACCTACATCGACATGCCAGAAGACTTACGTGGGAAATATCAATATTTTACCGAAGCTAAAATGCTCAAACTTGCAGATGCCGGTTATACAGAGAAGTTTCATACACTAGAAGAAGGTGTGCAAGACTACGTGCAAAACTACCTTATGCAAACTGACCCTTATTGTTAATCAGACAAAAATAGATATGACCTCATCAGAAAATTTACAAAAAGCCATTGCCGAACATCAAGCCATGTTCGCCAAATTAGCAGATTTAATTCCGCAAATTAGCCAAGTCGCTGAAGAGCTAAAAGCCTGCTTAAAGCGTGGTGGGAAGATTCTACTGATGGGCAATGGAGGTAGCGCTGCTGACAGTCAACACATTGCTGCAGAAATTGTAGGTCGTTTCAAAAAAGAACGCCGTGGCCTAGCTGCCATTGCACTTACAACCGATACATCAATCATCACCTCCGTCGGCAATGACTATGGTTACGATTATATTTTTGCGCGTCAAATTGAGGCGCTATGCCGTCCAGAAGATGTCGTGATTGGGATTACCACCTCAGGCAATAGCAAAAACGTTGTTGCTGCCATTGAAGAAGCCAATCGTTTAGGTGCGACAACCATCGGACTCACTGGCGGGACGGGCGGCAAACTTAACGACTTATGCAAATTCAACTTAATCATGCCATCAAGCGACACCCCGCGTATTCAAGAAGCGCACATTTTTGTGGGTCATAGCTTGTGTGAGTTATTAGAAGCCGAATAATACCCATGAACTTAGATCTTATTAATACCGTTAAATTATTTAACGAATCGAACAAATGGGTGCTCGTCATTGGCGACCTGATGCTAGACCGTTATTTAATGGGTGACGTCCAACGCATTTCGCCTGAGGCGCCAGTGCCGGTCGTATTACTTAAACAACAAAATGATAGAGCTGGTGGCGCTGCGAATGTCGCTGCGAACTTAGCTAATTTAGGCATTTCTACCAGAATTGCAGGCTGCGTTGGTCAAGATGCAGAGGCCACTACTTTGCTTGCACTGATTAATCATCTTGGCATTAAATCTGAAGCAGTGATTCAGTCATCAGCACGCCCAACGATCGCCAAAACGCGCGTCATGAGTTCTCATCAACAAATTGTGCGGATCGATCAAGAAAGCCAATCAAAATTTAACGATAATGAGAATGCAGAGCTTCATGTATTAATTACACGTGCGCTCCAAGAAAAACCGTCGATTGTTATTCTTTCAGACTACGCAAAAGGCGTGCTAAGCGACGCTATTTGCCAATCCATTATTCATGCATGTAAAGAAGCAAAGATTCCTGTGTTAGTTGATCCTAAAGGTCAAGACTACAGCAAATATAAAGGGGCCACGGCGCTAACCCCAAACAAGAAAGAAACCGCTGAAGCTTGTGGCGTGAACATCAATGACACAGACGCCTTACTCATTGGTGCTGAAAAACTTAAAACAGATTTACAGCTTGATTTCTTGGCCGTTACCCGCGGCGAAGAAGGGATTACCCTGTTTGATAACAATCACGAGCACCACGTTGCAGCAACCGCCAAACAAGTTTTTGACGTATCAGGAGCAGGCGATACTGTGATTGCAACGCTAGCAGCAGGACTGATTCATGGCCTAAGTCCCCTAGATGCACTTAGTCTTGCCAACACAGCAGCGGGCATCGTAGTGGGCAAGGTAGGCACTGTGCCTATCGAACTGAATGAATTACTTCATGAACTCACTTCAAAAAACTCGAGCGAGCAGGCTGACAAAATTACTGATTTATCTGGGCTCACCTCAAAAGTGAATGCGTGGCGCGCAGCTAACCAAAAAATTGTTTTCACCAACGGCTGTTTTGATTTGCTCCACGCGGGCCATGTCACCTATTTAGAGGCAGCTAAAAAAACTGGGGATAAACTCATCCTGGGGCTCAATACTGATCGCTCAGTGAGTGCCCTCAAAGGCCCCACGAGACCAGTCATCCATGAAAACGATAGGGCACGCGTATTAGCAGCGCTTGAAGCGGTGGATGCAGTAATTTTATTTGATGAAGATACCCCACTTGACCTAATTAACACCGTCAAACCTGATGTGATTGTTAAGGGTGACGATTACACCGAGGAACAAGTTGTCGGTGGCGTAGAGGTTAAATCATGGGGAGGACAAGTGAAGCTCATCCCATTAGTTCAAGGCCGTAGCACAACAAAGATTTTAGAAAAAATGTCAAAATAAGTCCCCGGTAGAAAAATAAATCCATTCTGTGCAAATCAAGACTACCCCCAATGAAAAAATTCTTATCCTAGGTCCAGCTTGGGTAGGGGATATGGTGTTGGCACAAAGCTTATTCGCCTCACTAAAACAACAATTCCCAAACTG
>CAJBIA010000063.1 GCA_903953055.1 uncultured Methylophilaceae bacterium | reverse complement strand
GCACGCTGAACTTAGGGCATAGCGTATCAACTGGGATCGCGAATAGCGGTACGTTAAATCTTCAGGCAGGGTCAAGCATTGCTGGGAACGTTACAGGTGCGGGAGATGTGGTAGTGAAAAGTGGAGCCACTTTCACAACTGCAGGGAGTTTCACGGACAGCAGTTTTACGAACCAAGGCACGCTGAACTTAGGGCATAGCGTATCAACTGGGATCGCGAATAGCGGTACGTTAAATCTTCAGGCAGGGTCAAGCATTGCTGGGAATGTCATAGGCACAGGGGATGTCAATGTTACAAGCGCTAGCAATTTTACAAGTGGCGGTAGTTTTGATGTTCATAGTTTTGGGGTGGCGGATACAGCTATTTTTAACATGAATAATAGCATTACAGTATCCAATGCATTTACAAATGCGGGCCGCTTAGTTCTCTCTTCCAGCCAAGCAGTTGTTGGCAACTATAATCAAACCTCAACAGGTGTCATCCAAATAGCATTAGATGGATCAACTTTTTCAAAGTTATCCGTGACAAGCATAGCTACATTTACCGGCTACTCTTTATTATCTATCGTGATTAAGCCCGGCTCAGAACCTATCTCTGGACACACCTATGGTTCAATTTTATCTGCATCTTCAATTGCAGGTGTTACTTCACTTTCCTCTAAGGTTTTTATCGAGAACCCGAGTGAAAGTTACAAATATACCATTGTGCAAAATGGCAATAATCTAGATTTGATTGTGGATTCTGATCTCACTCCTGCAGTTAACAGCATAGATCCTCCTCGCGCCAATCAAGCGAACTCTCTTATTCAGCTCGCAATGATCACTACGCAGGCGGTTAGAGACCGCCTTAATTGGATGTCGGGATCGGCTTACCAAGGCACGACTGTTGATAACCGGCTTTGGATCACGCCTTACACAAGCTGGGGTCGTCAAAACGATGATGTGGCGGCTTATAAACAAAAAATTAGCGGCGTAATTATCGGTGGAGATAAGCCGTTGAACGACAATTTTTATGTGGGCGGTTCATTTGCTATCTGTGGTTCGAGCTTAAAAGGAACGGAAGCAATTTCTCATGAGAATTTTTCTGCTAAAAACTATCAAGCAATTCTTTATTCAAAATATTCATTCGCAGATTCATGGCATTTAAAAAACTACTTAATGGCAGGAATTAATAAGTCAGACTTGTCTAGGTATGATGTAACTTTGGCCAGCGATGCAAATGCTAGTCTGACTGGTTACTATGCTGGCGTTAATGTGTCGCTAGAAAAAGAGTTTCAGGTTAGTGAGAAACAAAAAATCATTCCAACAATAGGGCTTAACTATGTATCTTCATTGATTAATAAATATAAAGACTCTTTAGATAGCGTATATGAAAGGCAAACCGCTAAATCACTTGTTTATTCAATAGGCGGAATGTATCAATATTCATTTGATGCTAGTGATCGATTTCAATTGAATTATGAAAGAGGTTATGACCCATTAGCAAAGCAAGGTATTTTAAACTCAACTAATGATGATCATCAGCAATACAAGCTGTTTGGAGCAGTTACTGGGCATCAAAATCAAAATGTTGGTGTCAACTATCACCGCACTATCAAACCCAATAGTTTTTTAGACTTTGATTACCACGTAATGACAAGCACTAACTATAAGGCCGAGATGGTTTCAGCCAGCTTTCATTACATGTTTTAAATTCGTAATTCCTGACAATTGACCTGTGGTTTTTTGCCTGACGCTGCCTCTGAAGCCAAGGTGGCTCTTGCGAATCCCTCTTTCTATTGGGATTTTGCTTTTTATGTAGAAAACAATCTCTTTGGGTGTGAACTTCCCACGGTTTTGTAGACACCTAGCCTTGTTTGCGCTATATCTCTTCAAACGCCATCATAAGCAAATGATTATCAGTAAATTAACTTTTAATTATAAAAATAGTTTATAGTTAAATTGTCTTCGATTTAAAAAGTAAAT
>CAJBIA010000062.1 GCA_903953055.1 uncultured Methylophilaceae bacterium | reverse complement strand
GCACCTGCTGAACACTCACTTCCGTATCACTGCGTGTGCCAATGTTATAGAAAAGTACGCTGGACATTAATAAGAGTGCGCTTGCATAACCAATCACCTTAAAGCGTTTCCACATCACTTTAGGAGCATGCGGTTTTTCACTGTCGACATTGCGCTCTGAATCATAACGAATGAGCCCGCGGGGGTAACCAACAGAATCCATAATGTTATCGCAAGCATCAATACATAAACCGCAGGAAATACATTGATATTGAAGACCGTCACGAATATCAATGCCCGTTGGACAAACCTGAACACAGAATCCACAGTCGATACAGTCACCGTGTCCTGCAGTGGCACGCTCTTCTTGCGTTTTTAATCCATGGATAGGAATCGAACGTCCCTTAAGACCCTCACCCCGTTTAGTGTCATACATCACCGCTAAGGTATCAGCTTCATACATCACACCCTGGAAACGCGCATAAGGACAGGCATATAAACAGATCTGCTCACGTGCTACACCGCCCGCCATATAGGTCAGACCCGTTAACACTAAAACAGCAAAGTATCCGCCAGACAAGGCAGTCCCTGTAAAGAAGTCATGCACAAACACTGGGGAATAACTAAAGTAGCAAACAAAGCTAATCGCCGTCCAGAACGAAACCAAAATCATCAGGGCATGTGAACCGCCGATTTTTAATATTTTTTCAAGATTCCAATGCTGTTTTTTCAAACGTAAGCGCGCTGGACGCTCACCTTGAATGAGATGCTCAATTTGAATAAACAAATCAGACCATAAAGTTTGGAAACAGAAATAACCGCACCATGCACGACCAACTAAGCCCGTCACAAAAAATAATAGGGCAGCCGCGATGAACAACAGCATGGCTAGCCAAAAAACGTCTTGCGGATAAACTATTAAGTCAAAAATAAAGAAACGACGTGAAGTCAGATCGAACAGAATTGCCTGTGATGCCGCGCTGACGCGATGCCATGGCAACCATGGCAATAAAAAATAAACGGAGTAAGCCAAGACCATTACCGCTGTTTTAAAGGTTCTAAATTTTCCTTTTACAGAACGAGTAACAATTGGGATGTGCTTTTGATACAGCGTGCTTTCTTCGTTATCTGACATTTTTTTCTTTCAAATAATAAAGGCCCGCAATTGCTTGCAAGCCTTTATCTGTTATGGAACAAGGAATCTTTTACTTGTTTTTATGCTGTTGATACAAACCAAGGACTTGAGATGAGTCGACGAATTACTTACCGCCGCCCAAGCTGTCATGCACATAGACCGTTAGCAACTTAATTTGCTCAGCGCTTAAACGGGTTCCCCAAACTGGCATCACTCCTTTATCCATACCACCATACACCAAGGTTTTAATTTCATTTAACTTGTCTTGTGGCGTTTTAGCACCCAAAACATCAGGCCATAGCCAGATTTTATCTGTTAAATTAGCTGAACCCATTGCAATATTGCCCTTAGCATCTGCGCCGTGACAAACATAACATCCGGCCTTATTCCCGTGGAAGATTGCATCGCCCAATTTGGCGGCGGCCGTATCATTAGGTTCACCTGACAAACTCAGCACATAACTCCCTACTTGGCTAAGCTCTTGGTCACTCAATATGGTCTTGAATGCTGGCATAACCCCATGACGTCCAGCAGTAATCGTCGTTTGGATGTTTTCATAGCTGCCACCGTATTGCCAGTAATCATCAGTCAAGTTAGGTGCGAACTTGATCTTACCTTGTCCACCAGCCTGGTGACAGGCTGCGCAGTTATCAGAAAACAGTGTTTTACCTGCTGAGTTCACAAACTGCATCAATTCAGCATCTTTTGACACTTCATCGAAGGACTTAGAAGCCACCTTATCAAAATAAGGCTTTTGCTCAGTGCGCAAAGCATTCATTTCAGCCATCAATTTAGCACGCATGTTCCAATGGGTGGTTTTTGTTTCCTGCGTGCCATCTACTTTAGTGGCGACATAAGTGATGGTATTTAAGCCTGGGATCCCTTTGGTGTAAGTATTCCCAATCGGCCATGCTGGATAAAACAACCAATAAACGAGTGCAAATGCAAAGGTGATGTAAAAACCCCAAATCCACCATCTTGGTAGCGGATTATTCAGTTCTTGCAAATCATCATCCCATACGTGACCAGTGGTCTCGACTGTTACTTTTTTATTGTCCTGACTCATGATTATTCCCTACTTAAATTTCGTCATCTTGCAAAGGTATGTTTTTGAAGCTTTCTAATTGCGCGCCGCGCTGCTTGTTGCCATAGAGATAAACAATCACCCCACAGAACAAAGCAAAGAAAATAACGAGCGACAACGGCTTGGTATTTTCAAACTTGGTAAACCACATTAGCCATTCCATATCAGTATCCTTCTGCCAAAATATTCATCTTCAATCACACTCAACTAAACCCGCGATTAGCGGAATTTAGCAAAGTAGTCATCATCATATTTTCTGAAATCAACCAAAGTACCAAGCATTTGTAGATATGAAACCAATGCATCCATTTCAGTCAGCTTGTCTGGATTGGTATCAAAGTTACCTGCTTGTGCTTGTGCGATTAGGTTCTTCTCTGCATCAGGAATGTGTAAGTTCTTAGCGGTTTCTTCGCCAAACTCTTTCACGTTCTTGTCATACTCAGCTTGACTCGTTGAGTAAGGAACGCCTGTGACACGTAAAGCTCTCATACGATCTTGAATGTCAGCATAATCCAAGTCTGTTTTACTGAGCCATGGGTAGTTAGGCATCACAGATTGCGACACTAATGAACGTGGCGCAGTTAAATGCTGTGTTTGCCAGTCATTAGAGTATTTGCCGCCTACACGAGCCAAGTCAGGGCCAGTTCGTTTTGAACCCCATTGGAATGGGTGGTCGTACTTAGACTCTGCTGCCAATGAATAGTGGCCATAACGGAGCGCCTCATCACGGAACGGACGAATCATTTGTGAGTGACATAAGTAGCAGCCCTCACGAATGTAAATGTCACGACCACGTAATTCAAGCGGGCTGTATGGACGAACACCATCCACCTTTTCTACGGTCTCTTTAATAAAGAATAGTGGTACGATTTCTACTAACCCGCCCGCGCTAATTGCAAGCATCGTTAAGATAATCAAGATCCCTACATTACGTTCAATTTTGTCATGCTTCATGGTAACTCCAGCTTTTTAATCGTTAAGGCTTATTTTGGCTTAAAGCTTAAGCCTGTTGCTCAGTCGAACCGCTCTTGATTGTTTTGTACATGTTGTAGCACATCAAGACCATTCCGCTTAAGAAGAACAGACCGCCAACCGCACGCATGATGTATAGGTTATGCGCAGCAGCAACTGATTCGATGAAGGCATATTGCAAGTTGCCAAAGTCATCAAAAGCGCGCCACATCAAACCTTGCATGATGCCCGAGATCCACATCGCAGTGATGTAGAGCAAGATGCCGATTGTTGCTAACCAGAAATGCACGTTAATCAAGCGATTACTGAACATTTTGGTGTTCCATAGTTTTGGTATCAAGTGGTAGAAGCTACCAAAGGTGACCATCGCAACCCAACCAAGCGCACCAGAGTGAACGTGACCGATTGTCCAGTCTGTGTAATGTGAAAGCGCATTGACGTCTTTCAATGACATGACAGGACCTTCGAAGGTTGACATACCGTAGAAAGATAAAGAAACGATCAAGAAACGGATCACTGGGTCTGTGCGCATTTTTTCCCATGCACCAGATAAGGTGAGAATACCATTCACCATCCCGCCCCAAGAAGGAAGCAATAGCATGATCGAGAAAGTCGCTGCTAAGGTTGATGTCCAGTCAGGAATCGCTGTCCAGTGCAAGTGATGCGCGCCAGCCCACATATACAAGAAGATCAATGCCCAGAAGTGCAACACGGATAAACGATATGAATAAATTGGGCGACCGGCTTGCTTAGGAACAAAGTAATACATCATGCCCAAGAATGCAGCTGTTAAGAAGAAGCCCACAGCGTTGTGACCATACCACCACTGCGTCATCGCATCTTGTGCACCTGAGAACAAACTGTAGGACTTCATTGAGAACAGGCTGACTGGCACCGCAAGGTTATTAAAGGTATGCAATAAGGCCGTTGCTAAAATAAATGCAAGGTAGAACCAGTTAGCGACATAGATGTGAGGTTGTTTACGCTTCATCAATGTGCCAACAAACAACACAAGGTAAGCAACCCAAACCACTTCAATGAGTAAATCGATTGGCCATTCCATCTCAGCGTATTCACGACCTTGTGAGTAGCCCAACACATCGCCTAATGCTGCCAAGACAATGATTGTTTGCCAACCCCAGAAAGTGAAGTTTGCCAAACCGCTACTAAATAAGCGCGCCTGACAGGTACGTTGAACGATGTAATACGACGTTGCGAAAAGTGCGCTACCACCAAAACCAAAAATCACCGCACCTGTGTGAACAGGACGCAAGCGACCAAAAGTAATGTATGGAATATCGAAGTTTAAAGCTGGGAAAGCAAGTTCAGAGGCAATATATACGCCCACCAACATCCCCACTACGCCCCAGACCAAAGTCATGATGGCAAACTTTCGTATCACTTCATAGTTGTATTGTTCAGTATTTGTAACGCTCGCAGTCGTCATAACCACGTCTCCTAAAACTAAAATGATTAACTTAAAACCTTCTACAGCTTACTACCTTTAACCAACCTAATCACAAACCTGCTTGAATTACATGATCTGCTTTAAGTCACTTGCAATTTCATTGGGCTTTTGGCCGTATTTGAAATAAATTCTTATTTTTCCTTGTTTGTCATAGACAAAACTGCCAGCACTGTGATCGATGGTGTAGCCGGATTTTCCAGCTATCGCCTGCTTTTCATAAAACACTTTATAGGCTTTAGCGGTCTTAGCAATCTGTGCTGAATCGCCATAAAGTCCCACAAACCGCTGATCAAAACTTGGCACATATTTCGCCAACACCTCTTGAGTATCTCGCTCAGGATCCAGTGTAATAAAAATGACCTGGACTTTATCCGCTTCATTTCCAAGCAATTTCATCGCACTTGCCATATCTGCCATTGTTGTTGGGCAGACATCTGGGCAATGTGTGTACCCAAAAAACATCACAACTGCTTTACCTAGATAATCTTTCAACTGACGTTTTTCGCCGTGATGGTCTAGTAAATTAAAATCTGTCGCAAAGTCAGCACCCGTAATATCAGTACCGACTAGAGGCGGCTTTGGCTGATTGTCGGTGCCACAAGCACTCAAGCACAACACCAGCACCACCCATAAAATCTTTTTCATACTTTACTCACTTTATAAACAACCGCACAAACTCAGTGATCGGCAAAGTGACATGTTGTGAGGATGAAGCAAACAAATAGCGGTCGCTTTGACATAAATCAATTCATCACCAACAAACACACCAAAATACTCGCCAAGACTTATCGCACGTCTTATTTGTGGCCATGATTTTAATCATAACAGGCATGGCAAATTGTTAATAATTGTTAATGGCAGACAGCAAGCATGACTAAAAATTCATCTTCACTGAATTTTTTAAGCAAAATACATAAAAAATAAACGCTTTTCTCATTCCTTCTATTCAGCGCGCGGCCTAGCGTTTACAATTGAGCTTTTTGCACGCTGGAGAATTAACATGGCAGTAGCCAAATCGATGGCTGACCGTGACGGTCTTATTTGGTACGACGGCAAGATGGTGGATTGGCGCAGTGCCACAACCCATGTGCTAAGCCACACATTGCATTACGGCATGGGTGTGTTTGAAGGCGTGCGTGCTTACAAGACTGATAAAGGGACTGCAATTTTCCGTTTAAAGGAACATACGGACCGACTTTTCCGCTCCGCCCATATTCTCGGGATGAAAATGCCTTTTGATAAAGCAACCCTCATGGAAGCGCAAAAAGCAGCAGTGCGAGAAAACAATTTAGAGTCTGCTTATATGCGCCCAATGGCTTTTTACGGTCCAGAAGCCATGGGCATTTCAGCAAAAACATTATCGACGCATGTGATTGTCGCCGCATGGACTTGGGGTGCTTACATGGGGGACGAAGCCATTAAAAATGGCATTCGCGTTAAAACATCCTCTTTCTCACGCCACCACGTCAACATTACGATGTGTAAAGCGAAAGCGAACGGCAATTACATGAACTCCATCTTAGCGCATCAAGAAGCGGCTCAAGATGGATACGATGAAGCCTTATTATTGGATGTCGATGGTTTTGTCGCCGAAGGTTCTGGCGAAAACGTTTTTATTGTCCGCAACGGCAAATTAATTACCCCAGACCTGACCAGCGCACTTGAAGGCATCACGCGTGACACTATCGTCCAGCTAGCGGGCGAAATTGGCTTAGAAGTGGTTGAAAAGCGCATCACACGTGATGAAGTTTACTCAGCAGATGAAGCGTTCTTTACTGGAACAGCGGCTGAAGTGACACCGATTCGTGAACTGGATAACCGCGCCATTGGTGAAGGCAACCGTGGTCCAATCACGGAAAAATTACAAAGCATGTATTTTGATATCGTCAAAGGCAAGTCAGAAAAACATGCTGCTTGGCTGACATTAGTTTAATTAAGATACGCATTTAAGGAATCACCACATGGCCAAAGACACCAAGATTATTGAAGTCAGCGCAAAGGATTTACCACTTCACTGCCCAACGCATGAAGTGGCCTTGTGGTGTTCCCACCCGCGTGTTTTTTTAGACTTATCAGAAAACGGTCATGCTAGCTGCCCATACTGCGGCACACAATACCAACTCAAAGCTGGCGAATCAGCAAGTCACCACTAAACAAGCAGCTTTTTAAGCTGAATGTCAGCACCCCATAATGCACGGATCACTTCCTGGGCATCCTCGGCATCACTATTGGACCAAAAACAAGCATTTCCAGCATTGCTCGAAGGATTCTGCAACTGTTTTTCTTCTAAACAATTCCGTAAATGCTTAGCGACCGCAGCCCCTGTATCAATCAACACCACATCGCTTCCCACTAACG
>CAJBIA010000061.1 GCA_903953055.1 uncultured Methylophilaceae bacterium | reverse complement strand
GTGAAAGAGATGTTAGCCAATATTTTAAGAGCGGCGACTCACAATGAGGCTGGCGTTTTAGCGACTCAGGGAAATTTGAATAATGATATTGGTTTGCCTCTAACCATGCTGGAGTTGCGTAATCAACATCAGTATGCCGTTCTAGAAATGGGGATGAATCACTCCGGTGAGTTGTCTTATTTAACCCACTTAGCTAAGCCAAACATAGCGTTAGTGAATAATGCTGGAAGTGCACATATCGGTGAGCTTGGAAGTCTAGAGGCCATTGCAAAAGCAAAGGGTGAGATTTTTGAAGGCTTAGCGCTTGGTGGAACAGCGGTGATTAATGCGGATGATGCATATGCTGATTTGTGGAAAAGGCTATCTAGCCACTATAAACAAATTACTTTTGGCATCCATGCGGATGCGGATGTTAAGGCTACATATCAATTGCTTCCAACGGGATGCGTGATTGACTTGAGTGCTTCAGCAGGATCAGTCGAATTCACTTTGCCAGCACCTGGGTTACATAACGTATATAACGCTTTAGCTGCAGCATCTGCTGCCCTGGCATTAAATGTTTCTTTGTCAGACATTGCAGACGGATTAAGTGGGTTTTCTGGTGCGAAGGGTCGCTTACAAGCTAAGCAAGGTTTTGGTGGTGCAAAGTTGATTGATGATACTTACAACGCGAATCCAATGTCGATGAAAGCGGCTATCGATGTATTAAAAGGGGTCAATGGTAAACGGGTTTTTGTAATGGGTGACATGGCGGAATTAGGATTTGATGCACCAAACATGCATGCGGATATTGGTCAGTATGCAAAAGATACTGGAGTAGAAAACTTCTTTGCGCTAGGCACTTTGACGCAGAGCGCTGTGAGTGCTTTTGGTGAGAACGCTGCGCACTTTGAATCAGTTGATGATCTAGCTGATGCACTTAAGAAGATCATGAGCCCCGAAGTCACTGTATTGGTGAAAGGTTCGCGTTCTATGCGTATGGAGCGAGTAGTGAATGCAATTGAGTTGACACAAAAAAATAACGGGGGGATTCACTAATGTTGTTAGCGCTTGCACGTTGGTTTGCACATGACATTCACGGTTTCAATGTATTCAATTACATCACATTACGTGCAGTATTGGCGACAATGACAGCGTTGACTATTTCGTTTGTGGTTGGCCCCAAGCTGATTCGTAAACTGACTGAATACAAGGTTGGTCAGTCAGTACGCGATGACGGTCCGCAAACGCATTTAGTTAAAGCTGGCACCCCAACAATGGGTGGGGCCTTAATTTTGGTTGCCATTGCGATTTCCACATTACTTTGGGCGGATCTGAGTAATCGTTATATTTGGGTTGTTTTGTTCACGACAATGGGATTTGGCATCATCGGATTTGTCGATGATTGGCGCAAAGTGGTTTATCGCAATCCTGATGGCTTATCTGCTAGAGAGAAGTATTTCTGGCAATCTGCTATTGGCTTTGCTGTAGCAATTTATTTAGTGCAGACAGCGACTATTCCAGCAGAAACGACCTTGTATGTGCCATTTTTCAAACATCTGATATTCCCGATGAGCTCTATTGCTTTTGTTGTTCTGTCTTACTTAGTTTTGGTTGGAAGTAGTAACGCAGTGAACCTAACGGATGGCTTAGATGGATTGGCCATTATGCCAACCTTAATGATTTCAGCGGCATTGGCAATATTTGCATATGTCACAGGGCATTTATTCTTCTCTAAATATCTAGGTATCCCTTATGTCCCAGGGGCAGGAGAGTTGACCGTATTTTGCGCTGCTATGTCTGGCGCAGGACTGGGCTTTTTGTGGTTTAACGCATACCCAGCCGAAGTTTTTATGGGAGACGTTGGTGCACTGGCTTTAGGAGCTGCTTTAGGGGCTGTAGCAGTAATTGTTCGACAAGAAATAGTCCTTTTCATCATGGGTGGTGTATTTGTAGTTGAAACATTATCTGTTGCTATTCAAGTCAGTTATTTTCGTTACACCAAGAAGAAATATGGTCAAGGCCGCCGAATTTTTTTGATGGCGCCCTTACATCACCATTACGAACAAAAAGGTTGGAAAGAAACGCAAGTGGTTGTCCGTTTTTGGATTATTACGATGATGTTGGTATTAGTTGGATTGGCTAGTTTAAAAATACGATGAAACTTGAATTAAAAGACAAACGAGTGTTGGTGCTGGGTCTCGGTGATACAGGACTTTCAGCATTGCGCTGGCTTAACCGCCAGGGCGCACTTTTGTCTGTCGCTGATACGCGTCAAATGCCACCCGGTTTAGCATTATTAGAAGTTGAATTGCCGGAAACTAAGTTGTATTTGGGCGCACTTACTCCCCAGGCTTTTGAGGGTGTGGATTTGGTTGTGATTAGCCCTGGAGTTTCATTGAGCGAGCCTAGTGTGCAGGCCGTTATTCAACGTGGCGTGCCAGTAATAGGCGATGTTGAGTTGTTTGCACAACATAGGCCTTCAGGCACTAAATTGATTGCAATTACAGGATCGAACGGCAAAAGTACTGTGACCACGATGGTGGGTGAAATGTGCAGGGCTTCAGGGCTGAAGACTACAGTCGCCGGCAATATTGGGTTGCCAGTGCTAGATACTTTAAATGGCGATATTCCTGATGTTTATGTCCTTGAGCTTTCGAGCTTTCAGCTCGAAACAACTTCATCATTAAATGCAACTGCGGCGACGGTACTTAATATTAGTGAAGACCATATGGACCGTTACCACGGTCTTATGGATTACGCCGCTGCTAAGGCGCGCATATTTTCGGGCACCGGGGTGCAAGTGCTAAATCGTCAGGATTCGATGAGTCTGGATATGACCTTGGAAGGTCGTACTTGTGTCACATTTGGCTTGGACGAAGCAAAAAATGCAGAAGACTTTGGATTGGGCCAAAAAGATGGTGCCACGATTTTAATGCGTGGAGAAAATGAATTAATAACATCGCACGAATTGAAGATTTCTGGTTCGCATAATGC
>CAJBIA010000060.1 GCA_903953055.1 uncultured Methylophilaceae bacterium | reverse complement strand
TACTTGCATGGGGTGCAAGGGGTCGTGAGTTCAAATCTCACCGTTCCGACCATTTAAATTTCTGTTCTAGCTAGGTGGACAGGAGCGAAGCTTAGCTTCTACTGTCTCGTAGGACATCGCTGAATCAATCGTATGTTGCACAAGATTAATCCCTGAAAATAGGCGTTGTTCTAGCGGTTTGATGACGCTGTTCACCCAAGGCAGAAGGTCTTGCTGCGCTTCAATCATGGAATTATAGTAACGCGGCTCTGAAAATGCCGTCTTCAATGGGTTTTCAAGTAAACGAGTCCCAGCTCGCATGTGGTTTTTCCAGGCAGAAACATGTTCGTATTCGTGTGAGCGGATCGTCTGTATTCTGCAATTACTGGTGACTTCCTTAGCAATATAGACTTGCATAGAGTTAAAGCCTGCCAGTATATTTAAATCTGGGATCGCACATATTCTTCCATCAGGCGACCTCGTCAGGCTCTCTTCTACCTTATATTGGAGTTTAGGTTCCGCGTGGGTTAGACCAAAGACATTGTGATACTGATCGAAGTTTTTACCAGCGAGTGCTTTGAGGTAGGTCACGGACTGAGAGTAATCTTCGCTCGTTGGCATGTCGGTGTAGGTGATATTAATTTTGGCTTGACTCGCAAGCTGTAGACAAGGGTTTTCAAGTTCAGCAGCATGGATCGGCATGGGAATCATTAGCCCTATCCAGAGAATTAGTGGGCTTAGGCTCAATAGGGATAGGACGTCCTTCTTGAAGGGTGAACAATCAGGCATCATCTATTGGTCCCAGTTGCCGTAGCCTTTAAATTGCTCAAAAACCTCATCCATTTCATCTAATGTTAAATTCTCAGGGGTGCCAATTTGGAGCGCACGCCAGTATTGTTCACACAAGCCCTCAACTTCAAACGCAATATCCATGGCTTGCGCTAGGTCGGGCCCTATGGCAATCATGCCATGGTTGGCTAATAAACATGCACGGCGGTCCTTGAGCGCTAAAATGGCTGCGTTAGATAAAGCCTGTGTGCCAAAAAGCTGATATTTGGAACAACGAATGTTACTGCCCCCCGCAATCGCAATCATGTAATGAAAGGGGGGGATTTCTTTTTGCAAGCAGGCTAAGGTGGTAGCGAACATCGAATGGGTATGGATCACGGCATTGACTTCTGGTCTTGCCAAATAAATATCCCGATGAAAGCGCCACTCAGAAGAGGGTTTCCCTGTCCTGATAACTGCACCTTGCATGTCCATTTCTACCATTTGAGAAGTTGTCATGTCTTTAACCGCGATGCCTGACGGGGTGACTAAGAAGTTATTTTTTTGACGGACGCTTGCATTGCCTGAGGTGCCGCGGTTAAGACCACGTTCTTCAAGGGCCTGCATACTTTTAAGTAGTGATTCACGTAGCATGTTGTTATTCTCTAATTAAATAAGCGGCTTAACTGATTGGGCAATGTCACGCCGTGTTCAGTGATGATGCCAGTCACTAGGTGCGAAGGGGTTACATCAAACGCTGGATTGAAGGCGTGACTATGATGCGGGGTTAATCGTATCGATTCAATCTGCCCGTCATCAGTTAATCCGCTGATGTAGCTTACC
>CAJBIA010000059.1 GCA_903953055.1 uncultured Methylophilaceae bacterium | reverse complement strand
TCTGTCTCGTCTATCGCACCCATCCAGACCACACCAGCGCCACCACCGCCTCCTTCAGCGCCGCCATTGCCTTATGTTTTTCTGGGGAGTTATCAGGAGCCTGGTGGAAAGCTTTCGATATATTTGACTCGTCTCGGTAAAATTTACTTGGTATCATCCGGCGATACTCTTGAGAACTTGTATCACATCGATGATATTCAAGATGGGTACCTAGGGATGACTTATTTACCACTTAATATTAAACAAACTTTGCGTATCGGGGTTAACTAATGAAATTCAATTTCATACGAAAATTATTTTCGGTGAATGCTTTTAGAAAGGCATTCATTTTTCTGCGTTGGCCATTTTATGCGGGACTGATGTTTGTGCTGGTCAGTTGTGGAAGTGATCCTTTTCATGCATTTGCGATGAAGCAAACAAAAGAAGGGCCAACTGATGAGGGTGTTGCCAACCTTAAAAAATCATCAAAAGATCATCCTGGAAATATTCCTTATCGCCAAGATTATTTAAGAGAGCGTGAGCGCGCTGTCAATCAATCCCTAAAAGAGGCCTCACTTGAATTAGTGCAAGGCAATTTGGATATTTCTGAAACTGGATATAAAAAAGTGCTGTCAATTGATCCTGACAATGCACAAGCCAAACAAGGGCTGATCAATATTGCTCGTAAGCGTAATCATATTGAATTGATTGGGGTTGCAAGAGAGGCCTTGGGTCATAATCAGTTTGATAAAGCTAGAGAAGCGATTAAAACCATTCTGTTAGAAGACCCTAAGAATGCTGAGGCGAATAATCTAAGTGCTGAGATTGATGCTAGTCGCTTTAATGGAAATTCCTTTAATACTAGCCCTGAACTAAAGGCCACCTTTAAAAAGGCGGTTTCGATGCAGTTTAGAGATGCCAATTTAAAAATGGTGCTTGAAGCGCTTTCAAAATCGAGCGGACTCAATATTCTGATTGATAAAGATATTAAGAATGACCTTAAGACAACGATCTTTGCTAAAGATGTGACGGTTGAAGATGTGATTAGTCTAGTCCTCATGCAAAATCAGCTTGAGAAGAAGATTATTAATGACTCTACGATCTATATCTATCCGAATACACCCGCGAAGACGAAAGAATTTCAGGATTTGGTTGTTCGTACCTTTTTGCTAACGAATGCAGATGCTAAGCAGATGCAAACCATGCTAAAGACGGTATTGAAAGCCAATGACATTTATGTGAATGACAAAAACAATTCCCTAGTGATGCGGGATACGCCTGATGCGATTGAATTGGCAGGAAAACTACTTGCGGCTCAGGATCAAGATCAGCCTGAGGTAATGTTAGAGGTTGAGGTATTAGAGGTTGACCATAATAAACTTACGCAAATTGGTGCTCAGTATCCAAGTTCAGTGAGCCTTTCAGTTGGTAACCTGTCAACAGCAGCGGTAACTGGAACGGGTGGAACTGTCACTTCACCTGCCTCGCAAGGGGGTACAACGATTCAAGGCCTTAAACATCTCAATGCTAGCAATATAAATGTATTGACCAGTGCGGGTGCGATTAGTATGGTCATGGATCTCAAGCAACAAGATGGCTCATCAAATCTTTTGGCCAGTCCACGTATTCGCGTTAAGCAAGATGAAAAAGCGAAGATTCATATTGGCGACAAGGTGCCAATCATCACCAATTCTGTGACCCCTGTGTCAACAGGAACGCCGGTGGTGACGGGAAGTGTTCAATATTTAGATGTTGGGATCAAGCTCGAAGTGGAGCCGCATATTCATATGGATGGTGAGATTTCCATTAAGACTTCTCTTGAAGTGAGCAACATTGGCGCTCAGGTCACGAATGCTTCGTCAGGCTCAGTTGCCTATCAAATTGGCACCCGAATTGCGAATACGGTTTTGCGACTTAACGATGGCGAGACCCAAGTGCTTGCGGGTTTAATTAATGACCAAAATGTGAAGTCGTCTAATCGTGTGCCTGGATTAGGAGAGTTGCCAATTATTGGACACTTGTTCTCCGATAACACGACCAACAAGTCTAAAACAGAAATCATTCTGTCTATCACCCCTCATATTATTAGAAATCAACATCAGCCAGATGCTGGATTGTCCTCTTATTGGTCAGGCACAGGAAATAATGTGAGATCAAGGCCGATTACCTTAGAGAAAGTTGATACTTTAAAAGTTGATTCTTCGGGCGGTAATTCACTTTTGAATGCGGGCTCACCAAATGGTTTCACCTTGCCGGAAATTGCACCTGCACCTGCGTCTGAAGCAGCGCCCGCAGCTGCCGCCGCGGTTGATGTGCCCTCAGGAGACTTGAGCCAGCCTCAAGCCATGCCGGTTCTAAATTCAACGCCACCGGTCGTTTTTAGGCCTGCGGTCCCAGTGAATCCATCCGGGCAAATCCCATTGAATCCCAATTCTCCAATACCTGCGGGCGGAACGGGAATGGGTGGGGCTGTTGTTAATAAACCAAAGAATTAGTGATGTTTTTGTGAGTAGTTGAGATGAAACTTTCAAGAAGTTCCATGCATGGGTTTACTTTGATTGAGCTCGTCGTCTCACTTGCAATCTTAGGACTCATTGCGACGATGGTCGCGCCGATTGGTGAGGTGGTCATCAAAAGAGAGAAGGAACAGGACCTTAAGAAGTCTCTCAGGCAAATTAGAGACGCCATTGACACCTATAAAGCGGCATATGATTCCGGTCATATGCTTAAAAAGGTCGATCAGTCAGGCTACCCACCCAATCTAGAAATATTAGAGGAGGGAGTTGATGATGCAGCTTCTCCCAATAATAAACGGATCTATTTCATTAGAAAATTGCCTAGAGACCCTTTCGCTGATCCGGCTCTAAAGCCCGCAGACAGTTGGGGCTTAAGATGTTATGCGAGTAGTGCAAAGGCACCAGCAAAAGGTGCAGATGTATTTGATATCTTCTCAATGTCGGAAGACAAAGGTTTAAATGGAATTCCTTATGCGGAGTGGTGAAATGCGAGGACAGCAATCTCGTCAGCGAGCATTTACCTTGATTGAGCTTCTTGTGGTAATGGCAATCATCGCCTTGCTTTTGTCGATTGCCGTGCCCAAATATTTTGGGAGTGTTGACCGATCTAAAGACACGATCCTGAGGCAGGATCTTTCCGTGATGAGAGAAGCTATCGATAAGTACTATGGGGATAAAAATGTTTATCCAAGCAGCTTAGATGATTTAGTGACCTATAAATATATTCGTAAAATTCCTAAAGACCCCATTACTGATAGTGATGCTACTTGGGTGATTGTGGCGCCAAAGAGTGGGGTAGCTGGTACGGTCTATGATATTAAAAGTGGCGCTGCGGGGATTGGGGCGGATGGAACTCCCTATGAAAGCTGGTGATCAAAGAGCTAAAACCGTATTTGTAATTGCCGAGGCTGGCTTTACCTATTTGGGGGTCATGATCATTGTTTTTATTATTGCCATTGCCATGCAATCTACAGCGCAAGTTTGGCATACCTCGATGCAGCGTGAGAATGAGCAAGAACTACTCTATATTGGACATCAGTTTCAAACTGCCATCGGCAAGTACTACAATTGGTCTGGTGGGCACTTCCCACCGAATTTAGAAGTGATGTTGGGCGCAAATGATCAACAAACGGCTAATAACCGATTTCTTCGAAAGATTTTTTTGGATCCGATGACCCAAAAACAAGATTGGGTATTAATATATGGCAAAGCAGGCGAGGTGATGGGGGTGCATAGCGCTTCCAATGACGTGCCTTTTAAGAAAGGCGGATTTTCTAAGGAGGATGCCGCTTTAGAGGGTAAAGAGCATTATGCGGAATGGCTTTTTGTTTACGTACCGCGTTTAAATCAATTTGCAATGCCGCCCAATATGGTGAATGGATATGTGCGGCCTGTCCCAAGAATTCATTAACGGTTGATTAAGGACTTTGTTTGGAAAAAAAACACACCATTTTGATTGTCGAGGACCATACCCTGCTTAGACACGGTTTGGTCGACATGATATTATCAGATCCAACAATGGAGGTCATTGGTGAGGTTGATAACGGCAGGGATGCGGTGACCCAAGCCAAGCTTTTGGAACCAGATTTAGTGCTCATGGACATCAATCTTCCATTGATGAATGGCACCGAGGCGCTCTCTGAGATTAAGCGGACCCATCCAAAAATTAAAATCATGGTATTAACCGTTCATAAGGCGGATGAATATGTGAGAGATTCATTGCGGTCTGGGGCGGATGGCTACCTCCTAAAAAATGCGACTCGTGATGAGTTTGTCTTAGCGCTTCACCAGGTGTTAAAAGGTAAACAGTATTTGTCTGCCGAGATTTCCGCTAATTTTGAGGGCGTGGACAAGACGAATAATGTGTCGGATTGGGAAAGGCTTTCTAATCGCGAACGGGAAGTACTTAAGTTAGTTGCTGAAGGTTATACCAACAAGCAGATCGCAAGCGTGATGTTTATCAGTATTAAAACAGTTGAGAAGCACCGATCAAATTTGATGCTGAAACTCAACCTGCATAACTCATCTTCATTAACTGCCTATGCGATTGAAAATAAACTGGTGACGATTAAGTCCAGCATTTAGTCAGATCTTTGAGGTTAGGTTGTAAACTAAAAAATCAATTTTTGGATGGAATTAAAATGAATAGTTTAAAAGCGAAATGTTTTCAGTCCAAGGTAGCCAAAAACGCGTATTCACGCGGGTTTACCTTGCTAGAGTTATTGGTGGTTATGGTGATTATTGGGCTGCTCGTGGGTTATGTTGGTCCAAAATATTTTGCGCAGGTTGGTAAGTCTGAGGTGAAGGTTGCTAAGGCGCAGATTGAGTCACTAACAAAGGCGCTTGATATGTATCGCCTAGATGTTGGGCATTACCCAGCGGCGGATTTGGGATTGCAAGCGTTAGTTGTGAAGCCTAGTAGCGAAGCTAGATGGGCAGGTCCTTATCTATCCAAAGGGGTTCCATTAGACCCTTGGGGTACACCCTATCAGTATCGCATTCCTGGGGCAGCTGGAGATGAATACGATCTTATTACTTATGGCAAGGATGCTAAGGCTGGTGGTGTTGGTGAGGATGCTGACCTAAGTAATCATTAATTTGATTTGATTAATTTTCTAATGTCATTCGTTAACTCTTCGCTTGAAATTAACCCATCAATTCGAATCCACTTCACATCCTTAGGTGACTTAATAAAAAACACCGGGATGTGATTCATTTTGTCACCTTTGTAGATGTCAAAAGCGCGTTGAATCGCAATGCTGTCATTCTCAGAATACATACTATAGTGTTGCCATGCGTCCTTTGCATGAAAGATCTTGGTGTAGGTTCTCATTCTTTCGGGGGTGTCGTATTCAGGATCAATGCTAAATGAACTCATGTGCACTGACTTTAAGTCGCTTCCAAGTCTTTCTTGGGTTTTTTGTAATACTTGATTTGTCATTGGGCAAATGGTCTTGCATGTTGAATAGACAAAACTCACCACCTGTATCTGGTTCGCATTTAACTCAGCTTGCAAATTGACATCGGTTCCATCCTTTTTAATAACTTTTAGGTTAGGCAAAACGACTTCAGCAGTGGATTTTGAGATTTTGGATGCCACGTCATGACTTTCATTCATTTCATGCGCCAATATTGTTTGTGAACTCATGCATACTAACAATGTGAGCAGGCTCAATTGAGATAGATGGGAAAGCTTTTTCAACATCGTTAATTCCTTTTCAATTAATTAGGGACAACCCAGTCAGATATTTTATTGAGATGGGGGACTAAGTCGCTCGTCGAAGGGTCGAAAGTCACAATGTATATCCCTTTTGAGGCGTACCTTTGTCCGATGCTAAGATTTAGTCTAGGGTAGATCGAAGTGCCTCTGCCAAACACTTGATCTTGCTTGCCGCTTTCTTTTACTTTCTCACTCAAAGCAATGTCATTACCCTGGGCTGAGACTTGGTCTTGTGTTCCTCTTGGATTTCTTGAGGTCAGCCTTAGTCCTTCTCGGGTACGTTCTCTTTGTTCCGTTTTGCCTCTTTCCATGCGATTGCTCATGTCTTCTATGCGTTCAATTAGATAGTCTCTGTAAAGGTTATCTAGCATGTCAGCAATAATGTCTGAGACGAACTCAGAAGCAAAAAAGATTTCCGATTGTAATGGCTCATCTTCCATAGGAATTTGATTGATTCTCATCCATTTATGAAAATAATCTAAACTCCCAAGTCGATCCTCAGGCAATTCATAGGGATAAAGAATTTTTAATTTGGCGACTAACTCTTTAGGGATCAAAGTGAACTGATCGTCTAATAATCGACCTGAAGTATAAATGTTAGATGTGCCAATAGTCAGGCCTGACATCAACGCTAAATCCTTCGCTTTAAGGTTCAGAAGGACGAGGTCATCATTACTTGTTTTATTTAAAATATTTTGGAGTGCTCCGGAAGAAATTTCATCTAAATTGATCTGCTCCAATTTAGAGCCTATGGCCTTACTTTTGAGGTAATGGGCGTTGAGCTGGGTAATTTTTTCATGGTTGTGTATTTCAATGATTTTCCCAGCAATAGGATTTCTTCTTAGGTAGGTTAGAAGCGCATCTATTTCTAGAGGCACGCCCTTTTGAAAATAGATGTTGTAGTGATTGGTATTCTCCGCTGAAAAATCGATACTTGGGAATAGGCAAGGCACTTTGGACGATTCACAAAATTGCGAGACGGGATCCCACTCTGCTCTTCCAATTCCAGATAAAACAGCAAACACGGGTTTTTTTGCATACAGTTTATCTAGTTGGCCTTTCCATGAAGATGGATCGCCTTCTAACTGCCATAGTTCATAGTCCCATTTTTTTTCAGTTCCCAGAACGAACTGGGCAGCGTTGACCATGTGCCGACGATTTTGGCTTTTGCCAGTGATGGTGCTTCCGTTCTTTTGGCCAAAAATTGCATTCATCATGGTAATGAGGATTTGTTTTTGTTTTTCGTCAACATCGGGGGTCACGATGGTCGCGAAATGAATCTTTTCCTCATCAATGCCTGGTGAACGATTTTGTGACAGATTAGTCAGGTAGTTGATTAAGCCTTTCATCTCTTGTTCAGTAAGAGAGTATCTGGGCATGAGCTCATTCATCGCTTGCCCATTGACATTGATTCCTTGGGTAATTGCGAGCTCGAGAGACTTCTCAGTGTAGGCGTCGTGATATTGATTAAAGCGTTTACCACTTCTAGGATCCATGGTGACAAACAATCGATCGTCACTGCGGAAAAGAAATCTTCCTGTGATCGGTGGGGCTTGGATGTTGCCCTCAACAGAGCCCATCCCACTTGTCCGGTGGCAATTCATGCAGGCAGCCTCTGCCCCCGTGACTTTAAGATCTTTTCTAACGCCAACAAGATCCTTGCCGTTGGATAACTTTCCGGCTTGATAGATATCTGCACCAATTTTATCGTCTGCAAAGGCAGGCGGATTAAAAATGCCAAAGAAACTAACTAGAAAAAGGATGCTGTTGATGCGTGAGATGGACATGTTGTGCAAGAAGTCTTTTTTAAGGAGTATTTACAATTTTAAGCAATTCTAGTTTATAGACCAGAATGGCTGCCGGACCGACGTTAGGGGCATTATCTAATTCCGCAAAGCCAAGTTTAGGCGGGATATAGACTTCCCATTTTGAGCCAACGGGCATCAAGCTTAAGGCTTCTTTTAATCCAGGAATAAGATCACTGATCTTGATCACCACCGACTTGTTGGGTGGGGACTGTTCGAATATGGTGCCATTAACCAAACTTCCTTGATAGCGACACTCAACCGAATTGTTTTCATTCGGCTTTTGGCCACTGCCTGGTTTAATGATCTTATATTGGAGTCCAGATTTTGTGGTGACCACCCCTGGCGCCATGCTGTTCTCGTTTAAGAATCTGATGGCACTTTTATAGTTCTCTACCGCGGCTTTCATCATAATACGATTGGGTTTTTTAAAAACGCGGTACTCGGCATTTTGCTCCTCGGCGCCTTGGGCGTTGCTTGTGACCTGCTGGGGTTCCTCTTTAAATGCGCTATCTGGCAGACTGATTTCTTCTGCAAATAGTTGAGCGGAATTAAAACTTAAAAGTAGCAATAATGAATTTGCAAGGATAAAAAATTTCTTCATATTCTCTTTTTTACTGGAAAACGATTGATATATTGTATTATCAATTTAATTGATCTTTACAACTAATTAATTTTAAATGAAATTGATTCCACTAGATTGGCTTAGGTTTTGAGCACTAATCTTAAAAATGGTTTATTTTTTTTGTGCCTTTATTGGGCCTGTTTGACCTGTATCGCGATCGATTTTGATCGTTTGCAAATCGTGATTGTTCAGAAGTTCGGAATGAATTCACTGCCGAATTTTACTGCATGGAAGGGCATGATGTCCGCTGCAAATGCCCTCGATAGTGATGGAAAGTTGAAAAGAGTGAATGAGTTTTTTAATCGAAGAATAGGCTGGGGTGATGACCTGACGCTTTGGGGGATGTCTGATTACTGGGCAACGCCAATGGATACCCTTGGAAAGGGAGCTGGGGACTGTGAAGATTTTGCGATTGCAAAGTATTTCACCTTAATTAATCTTGGCCTTCCTGTAGAATCTTTGCGATTAGTTTATGTAAAAATTAAATCCAATGTGTTGGATAATGAGGATGTCGGGAAAGCACATATGGTTTTAGCCTATTATAAAACGCCTGATTCGGACCCTTTGATTTTGGATAATCAAATTACCGATATCAAACCTGCCTCTAGACGTAAAGATTTAACGCCTATCTTTAGCTTTAATAGCGAGGGCAATTTTTTAAGCATTAATGGATCTAACGAGTCAGTGAATCGTGCTAGTTTGTCTAGGTGGCAAGACCTGTTAAAAAGGTCGATGCAAGAAGGATTCAATTAAAGTGAAGGTGCCGTATGTCAATTAAAAGACAATTGTTTTTAGCGATCATTTTAGTCTCGATTTTTGCTTTAATAGGGAGCGTTTTTAGTTCGACTTATAATTCAAGGCTGTATCTTATTCAACAACTGCAGTTGAAAAATCAAGATAACGCCAATGCCTTGGCGATCAGTCTCTCTCAGTCAGAAAATGACCTTATTAAGATTAAGTTGGCGGTATCTGCCCAATTTGATACTGGAAATTACGAGAAAATTTGGTTCGAAGATAATAAGGGTCAACTTGTTGTCGACAAAAAATCTTCGGAGACAATTAAAACAATTCCAGCTTGGTTTATTCATGCTATTTCTTTAGAGGTGCCTGTTGGTCAGGCAAAGGTGACCAGTGGTTGGAAGCAGATGGGCACGATTTTTCTAGTGAGTCAAAAACAGTATGCCTATGAAGCCTTATGGAAAAGTACGCTTGAGTCGATCTGGGTGACCTTTATAAGTATTGTGATGGGCATTGTGCTGGCTGGAATTATTCTGAATCGATTCAAAGGTCCGTTGGAGCGTTTAATTGAACAAGTAAAAAACCTCCCTGAGAAGAATTTCATTGAGGCTTCCCATTCCGATGTGGCTGAGTTGCGAGGCCTGAGCGATGCGATGAATTCAAGTGCACGTCGCTTAAAAAACATTTTCGAGGAAGAAGAAAAAAATATAGGGACGTTAAAACAAAAGCTCAATTATGACGAGCTGACGGGGTTGATGAATCGTCATTTTGTATTGCTCAAATTAAAAGAAAATTTAAATAGTGATGAGATTAAATATAACGGCTGTGCCATATTTCGACTGCTTAATTTAGCAAAAATCAATCGGCAGCAGGGTAGGGCATTTGGAGATTCGATCCTAAAAACAGTCGCGAAGCTATTAAATGAGACTGTCGCAGCAGAAAAAAATGGATTTGTGGGGCGCCTCTCTAGCACGGACTTTTTGATTGTTTTTGCCAATGAAGATTTAGAAAAGTTTATTGGGATGGTCAGAGAGCGGATCCTGATTGAATTAGGTAATCTTTACCAAGAGCGTCAATATCTAGCCATAGGCCTTTCCGATTTTTATCAGGGTGAAGAGCCACATGCAGTTTTATCAAGAGCAGATATCGCGCTAGCCCAGTCAGAAAGTATTGGCAAGAATGGTTTTTGTTTTAAACATCGACAAATGTTTCATGAGGGCATTGAGTATTCGAATAATATTCAGGATTATTTGAATTTAATAACTCAGTCCTTAGTACGAAAAAGTTTTAAATTACTTACTCATCCGCTTAATTCCATCTCAGGCAATTTAATCCATTTTGAGGCGCCCCTTCAAATCGTGCTGGTTAATGAGACGCTTTTGTCGGCAAGTAAATTTTTACCCATCGCAGAGCGGATGGGGCTTAGCCAGAAACTTGACCTAATTGCCTTGGAGTTGGCGATCGATGCTTTAGATAAGGACCCTAGCCTTAAGGGATTGGCGGTGAATTTATCCCGTTCGACCTTGCTGGACGCTGCATTGATGACCATGATCAAAAAAACCATGGGCTCAAAGCCATTGCTCTCTAGGCTATGGTTTGATATCCCAGAGTTGGTGGCTAGTCAGCACCCTGGTGTGGTATCTGAATTGACGGCGTATTTACATCCACTAAATGTGCGCATTGGGATAAAACACTTTAGCGATCGTTTAGATGAAGTCAGTACCATTAAGTCTCTGGGCATTGATTACCTTAAGGTAGACTCTGCATTGATTAGAGCGGTCTCTGGTCAACAGGCTGCCAAGGAAATACTTGAGCGTTTAATTGAACTGTCGCATCAGGTTGGATTAATGGTATACGCTGAAGGCATTGAGACAGAGACTGAAATTGCATTGTTGAAGCAATTGAATTTTGATGGCATGACGGGCAAAGGCATCATTAGTTTTAATAATTAATACTGAATTTAGGAAGATATGTCATAATATTTATGACGTTTTAAGGCTTTTAACATCAAAGAATACAAAATAGACACTCCATAGGAAACCGTTTGCATAAAGTTGATCCGTTATTAGATTGTCTTTTAGAAGTTGCTAGAATTTATGGGAGGCCAACAACTTCTTCTGCATTGGTCTCTGGTTTGCCAGTTTCCAAAGACGGACTGTCTCCCTCATTATTTCACCGTGCAGCTGATCGAGCAGGCCTTGCTTCTCGGGTCGTTAAGATTTCTATTGATGAAATCAATGCATCGCTGACCCCGACAATTCTCATTCTTAAGAATAACCGTGCCTGTGTGTTACTTTCAATTGGCGCAGATAAAAAGACAGTTAATTTACTTTACCCTGAGAGCGGTCAGGGCGAGGTAGAAATTAGCTTTGATTCCCTGAGTGAGGATTATGTCGGGCGTGCGATATTCGTCAGGCCGCGGTTCAAACTAGATCAACGTGCGCCAGAAGTTGCCAATCTAAAAGAGCGCCATTGGTTTTGGTCGGCGTTTTTAGATCAGTCAGCGCTTTATAAAGACATTTTGGTTGCCGCCTTTCTGATTAACATTTTCGCGATTGTCATCCCATTCTTCACCATGAATGTGTATGACCGTGTTATCCCAAGTCACGCGGAAGAAACGCTTTGGTTGTTGGCAATCGGTGTGATCCTCACTATTTTCTTGGATTATTCATTAAAACTCATTCGCTCCCATTTTGTGGACTTAGCTGGTTCTAGAATTGATGTGAAGTTGTCTTCACTCATCATGGAGCGGGTGCTGGGGATGAAATTGGAGAATAAGCCTGTGTCGGTCGGCTCCTTTGCGCAGACGCTGCGATCTTTTGAATCGGTTCGCGATTTCATGTCCTCCGCCACCGTGACCACCTTGATTGATTTGCCGTTTGCGATTCTATTTTTAGTGATCATTGGCTGGATTTCCTGGCCTTTGATTTTTATCCCCATCCTGACGAGCATCATTATTCTTTTGTATAGCATTCACATCAAGAGACAGGTGCATGGCCTCACGGAACAAAGTAGCCGGACGGTCGCCTTAAAAAATGCAACCCTGATTGAGAGCTTGTCCTCGCTTGAGACCCTTAAGGTGCTTGGCGCAGAGAGCCATATTCAATCGCGCTGGGAGAGCGTCTCCACGCAGCTTGCTAAATTAAATTCAAGTGTGAAGCATAAATCTCACTCGGCAACCAGCATGGTCGCATCGATGAGTTCGTTTTGCGTGGTGTCGAATGTTGTGTTGGGGGTCTACTTAATTGACCTTAAGATGCTCACGATGGGGGGCTTGATCGCAAGTGGGATGTTGATTAGTCGGATCATTGCGCCGCTTGCTCAGACGGTGGGTCTGATTATGCAATATGAGAATGCAAAATTATCTTTATCGATGCTCGAAGAGCAAATGAAGAAAGAACCAGAACGGTCTGCTTCTCAAAGCTATGTGCACAGAGATTTTATCAAGGGTGACATTGAATTTAAGGATATGAAGTTTAAATATCCGAATCAAGAAAACTATGCATTGAATGGCATCAGCTTCAAGATCAAAGAGGGAGAGCACGTCGCCATTATTGGTCGTACGGGTTCCGGTAAGACTACCCTGTCACGATTGATTATGGGGATGTATCAGCCCATGGACGGTTCTGTGAGGGTGGATGGCATTGATTTAAGGCAACTGGATCCTGCCGACTTGCGCTCAAATATTGGTTGTGTTGAACAACACACGACCTTGTTCTTTGGGACTTTAAGAGAAAATATTACCCTAGGTTCGCCGCATGCTGAGGACAGTCAAATCGTTCAGGCGGCGGATGTGGGGATGCTGACGGATTTAATTAACCAGCATCCTAGGGGCTTTGATATGTTGGTGGGCGAGCGGGGCGAGTTCCTTTCAGGAGGGCAACGGCAGGGCGTTGCGATTGCAAGGGCCGTGTTAAATTCCCCCTCTATCCTCCTCATGGACGAGCCAACCAGTGCCATGGACTTCTCGACAGAGAATAATTTCATTCAAAAAGTGGGCAGTTATTGCGAAGGCAAAACACTGATTCTCATTACGCACAAGATGAGCTTGTTGCAGTTGGCAACCAGAGTCATTGTGCTTGATCAAGGCCGTATCATCGCTGACGGACCTAAAGACAGTATTTTAGAGGCGATTAATGGTGGCAAGCTTAAGAGCGTAGCATGAAGCCGTTTTTAAAACATACTCAAGGGTTGTGGCTAGAGTTGAAGGCTGGCGTCATTCAAGCGTTTAGCTTGATTGACCAATCTTTAGCGCCTAATTTAGCTAGGGCTAAAAAGAGATCCTTCAAAGAAAACACCAATCATCTCGCCCAAAAGGTGGTGGACTACTATTCCATTGAGCCTGGGCATTATCAGACGGATGGGCTGAGGGATTTTGTGACGGATGCGGATTACCAAATCCTCAATCAAAAGCCGGTTCGCGGCATGCTGATTATTCGAATCGCCTTGTTAACGGTTGTTTTATTTTTCTTGTGGGCTGCCGTGACCCACGTCGATGAACTCGTCAAGGGTGATGCTAAGGTGGTGACCTCAAGTCAGTTGCAGGTCCTGCAAAGCCTGGATGGCGGGATTGTGAAGTCGATTAATGTTAAGGAGGGGGATGCGGTTAAGACCGGTCAGGTGATGCTAGAGATCGACTCTACGCGATTTGATTCCTCTCTAAACGAGAACAAGGCGCAGGATGTTGCGCTAACCGCCAAGGCTGAGCGCTTAAATGCGTTTATTGAAGGCCGATTGTTTAGTTATCCCGAGAACGTCAGTGCCAGTGACAAGGCGGTCTATGATCAAGAGAAGCTATACCTGATGACCGTGAGGTCGGATATGCAAAATCAAATACTGATTGCTCGGCAAGAGTTGTCCCAAAAAAATCAGGAACTCATCGAATTAAGGGCCAAAAAAGATCAGTCTGATTTATTAAAGGAATCAGCTAATCATGAATTGACTCTGACGAAGCCATTGCTGAGCTCGGGGGCTGTATCTGAGGTGGACTTACTGAGATTGCAACGCGATGTGACCCGTTATAACGGCGAGGGCGCCCAGGCGCTTGCACAAATTGCTAAGGTGAAAGAGGGGATCATCGAGGCGGGTCGTAAGATTCAGCAGGTGGAATTAGAGGCTAAGAATAACGCGAGAAAAGATTTAAGCGATACCATGGCGAAGCTGAACTCGATCTCAGCAACGTCGTCCGGCTTGCAAGACAAGGTCACCCAGTCCACGATCAAGGCGCCGATGAACGGCTACGTGAAACGACTGCTGGTAAATACCGTCGGCGGGGTGGTGAGTCCGGGGAAAGATATTATCGAAGTGGTGCCATCCAACGATACCCTGGTGCTAGAATCTAAAGTGCAGCCAAGAGATATCGCGTTTCTAAGGGTGGGACAGAAGGCGCTCGTGAAATTCTCGGCGTATGACTTCTCGATCTACGGCGGCATGGATGCTAAGCTCGAGTCCATTGGGGCAGACTCAATTACGGATGAAAAGGGCAATACTTACTTTGTTGTGAAGGTCAGGACGCTCAAGCCAAAACTCAATGATAAATTTACCATTATCCCCGGCATGCAGGCGGAGGTGGATATCCATACTGGAAGTAAAACGGTCTTAACCTATTTATTGAAACCCATTTTA
The DNA here is from genome assembly GCA_903953055.1 of uncultured Methylophilaceae bacterium. Lineage (GTDB taxonomy): Bacteria > Pseudomonadota > Gammaproteobacteria > Burkholderiales > Methylophilaceae > Methylopumilus_A. Next base: position 5,219 of record CAJBIA010000059.1, on the reverse strand, counting down.
AGAGCAAAGCAAGTAGGCCTCACTGAGCGATAGTCGTATTAAAATGAAGTCTTTAATTATTAGCGAAGATGGGCAATCCGTCGCATCGATTGAGATTGCTTTCCCTAAAGTAAAGGCTGTGAAGTTTGGTGAAGTAGTGAAGGCCGATGATGTGCTGATTTGGTTTAGGTTAGATCCCTTCAAGTCCTCTAAACTGCAATTAGATTGGTTGATTAAGAACTATAAGCGCAATAAATTTGTGGTGCTGGCCACCATCCCAGATGCCAGCGAAGCGATGTTAGCCTTCACCTCAGGCGCGAAGGCTTACATTAACGTTTATGCCGGCGATAACGTGATTAGACAGGTCGCTGAGGTCGTGGCGTCGGGGGGTAACTGGATTGGCGAGGATATGATGCAGTACTTCCTAGCATCGATCCGCCAGGCCGATACCATTCAGGTTGAGGGCGACTCAGTCAATATCCAGTCCATCCTAACGGAACGCGAGTATGAGGTGGCCGAGGTGCTTGCAACCGGCGCCAGTAATAAATTGATTGCGCGACAGCTCAATATCAGCGAGCGTACGGTTAAGGCGCACGTTACCGGTATTTTTGAAAAGTTAGGCGTTGATGATCGCGTGAAGCTTGCCATGCTCATGAAGAAAGCATAGTATTACTTGAGGATTTGCTGTTAAGTGATTCAATTTAATTACGGTATTTTTTGACTACATAAAAACCCACCCGTAGTTACCCACCTGTACTTCAGTACGATATTTTTCTAGTCAAGAGTTCAATAATATTCAACCATCGTAAAAACCTAGTTAATGGTGAATATTATGGCTTCAGAATTAAATCTAAATGACGTTGCAACGCTTACAAGCCTCCAAGGCAAAGGGTTTGTTAGACACGCTGACGGAACACGTTCCGAATTAGTGGCTGGCATGAAGCTCGGCCTCGGAGATGTCGTGATTACAATGCCTAGCAGTAAGGCAAGCGTTCAACTGGCCGATGGTCGTCATTTTGATTTGGCGCGTAGCCAAGGCGATGCAATCAAAATTGATCAGACAGTCCTCGATGTATTAAGCGATATCCAGGATGTTAGTGTCACAGACTTGTCAGTCATCTATCCTTTGGTTGCGAGTCAAGTGATGACAGATCCAACCATCGATCCATTAAGCTTTGTCAATGACGAGCATTCGAATGACCTCAGCCAAACTACTGTGATGGACGAACGAGAAGAGCCAGCCGCACTCAATGACGCTGAAGGTGGCGATCTGTTAAGCGGCAATTCCTATGTGGTGTTGCATGGCAATCCGCCGGTGACTGATGCAACTCCATTTGTTACTGAGCCAGCTCACTTTAATCATGACTTTATGCCAGAAGCTATTCCTGCTTTTGTGCCTAATGCAAGTCCTTTAGCACACTTGATTGCAGAACATACGCCAGTTGTGCCAGCAGCAGAGCAAGTAACGCCATCTGGAGTTACGCCACTTGTAGAGCCACCACCTATCATCAGGTTAATGCTGGATTCAACAACCTACAAAGACATTGAAGGTCATGATCTAATCAACAGTCAGGGATCTACCCCTATTGTGGATGACGAGTCTGGCGGCTTGTGGTATAGAGTCGAAAGCCAATTTAATGACGTAGCTCAAAATTTTAATGTCTATGTTACATACGGTGATCAGCAAGAGCAATTGTTGCAATTTGATCCAGTATCGCCATTGGGTTGGGGACAAAGTGGTTATGAAAATAAATTCTTTGTGCCGATTCCTGACGACGCTCTAGGTCAAAATCAAACTGTCCATGTTCGATTGGAGCCAGTTAATCCGTCGATTGAGTATGGTCAAAAAGGGCTGGACGCTGCATTTATCGTTGGCGAATTAGGAAGTGAGACAGAAGCTACGCCAGCCAGTCTGCATGTCGTTATTTCCGCACCAATCATAGACTCGACTGAAGCAAGCGACAGGGAACTTACTGCGGTATATAAAGTGCAATTGACAGATGGTTCATCAGTCATCCAAAACGAGCAAGCGGTCCAAATTCATTGGATTTTGCAGAATTCATTTACACCAGGACTATTTGTTGAAGGCGATAAGACGATAAATCCGCTTGATGGCTCAGTGGAGATTAGCGTAGCCGTGCCAGAAGAGGACCCTAAAGATGCAAGTAATTTGGAAAACTACACCTTAACTATTTTGTTGGACGACAATGTCGTCGTGACTTCTGGTAGTCAGTTATACACCATCAATCCGGTAGTAATTCCTGAAGCAAATGTATTGTATTCCAACCTGCAAGATACAACTCACCCCCATCAGTTTGTAGTTGCGCAGACTCCTCTGCAATTTGAAAATGACCATTCTTTTGAAGGTCTTGAGCAGTCTGCATCGGCAGCATTTGATACAGATTTAAGCAGTTTACTCCCAGGCACACTCCTGGCACTCGATGATGATCATGTGGCCAATAATCCATTAATTCATTTCAGTATTCATAGTGATCAACTACAAAATTTACTCCAAAATGGCGGGTTGCACTTTATTGTGAATGTCTATGATGTGAATCTCGTTGATCCCTCTGAAACATTTATTGGTACGATTGCAGATTTAGATGCACTAAATCACGTATCAGGAAACCAAGCTGATTTCTATGTGCCTGTTGATTTAAGTCAATTTGAAAATCTAGCAGTGCCTGTGGATTTGCATGGAAAAACCTTATCCTTCAGATTGGAAGCAGATAACAGTAGTTCTAATCTAGCTGATATTAATGCGGTAAGTTTGTTTACGACTGTGGATCCAACTCCAGCATTTGTTCAAGCTACAGTTACTGACGATTCCTCATATGAACAGGCCTCTATCAAAGACTTTGGGGTGGATGGAATTAATATCGTCGATGGGGCATCCGGATTGTTTACCCCTAATCAGGTTGTGGATGCTTTGCTTAGTACTGGTGATAAAACGGTATACGACGAGTTTGTTAAATTCACAGTCAATTTTGAGGGCCAATTTGGGAATGCAGGTTTTGACGTTAAGTTAGGCGATCTAACGGTTGGTCATATTGATTTGGGGATTAATTTGATGATCCCAGTATATGACATGAATGCACCAATCTATGATGCTAATTTAAATCTAGTGGGTCCAATTATTGGATATACTTCAGGCTATTTATCTGATTTTACTTATGTCGAATATGTGTTAAATACAGATGGGATTCACAGCTCAGCTAGTTTTTATGTCGCACTGCCGAATACAGAAAATAACCCAACCTATAGCGTTACTCTAGTTTCAGTTGGTCCTGTTTACGATTTGTCAGGAACAAATGCATTTGAGAGTGTGGACAATTCTCCGTTGCAGGTGTCAAGCGCCCAATATACGATCGTGCCAGATGTGCATGTGAGCGCAACATTTGATAATGTCGATGCGGGTCAAGTTGATGATGAGGCGATACACTTTACGATTCTCCTTGATCAAAAACTTTCTGTAGACACTACATATGATGTGAAGATTGAAACGATTGATCCAAATGATTCAACTGGATTAACAAAAATCACTGTTTATGAGCATACATTTGTTGTTTATGCGAATCTTGATCAACAATCATTCACCATAGATCAAACGATGGCCCCAACCCTTGAAGCCCTGGTTGGTCAAGACCTTTCTATTACTTTGAGTTATGTAGATTTAGGTACTGTCGTCAGTTTTTATAATGGAACTGACCCAGTTATGGTTAATGTTGTAAATGACCCGGCATATAAAAATTATAGTAATACCCTGACAGCCACAGTAGCAGAGTTGGTAAGCGAGCCAACGATTACGGTCAGTGCACCAGTGACTATTGACGATGAAAATCCAAATCTTGGCGATCCGTTATTCACTTATCATGTTACAGGGGTAACTGGTCCGACTCCTGGAATTGCATATTTTGATGTTTATACCCAGGCGCTAGGTGCCGGAGATGTTCCAGTTGGTGATAAACAGCTGGTTCTGACTGGTCAGCCAATTGATCTTGCTGTAGATGGATCATTCACTGTTCCACTTAGTGCATTTCTCGATGGTCACCAAGAGCTTATTCTGGTGCCCCAAGATGCGGAATTAATTCAAGTTACTTCTTCAGCCTTTGATGTAGTCGATTCTAGTTATCAGCTAGTTCACAACGTCATCGGTGACATTGATACCTTCGCACTGCTTGATGTTTCAGATAACACCTCTACTCCGGTTGGTGGTGGCGAGGGTGGTCTTGGTGGTGGAGCTGAAGGTGGTGGAAATCAAGGTGATCCATTAACACTCCATGATTTAATTACCCCGGATAGCGGCTCAAGCATTCATTTGGATTTTGGGGACAATGCCGAGCATCCAGCCCGCGTGGCCGACAATACAGACTTTGGTAACCGCGAGCTTGAGGACAGCCCAATTACTGAAGTTCGTTTTGATGGCAATTCAGGCGTGGTTTCTTTTTGGGATGATGAACATCACAAACCAGTCACAATCACGCCTAACAACGTGGATCAAGCGATTGAGTTCCTTGCTCAAAATTCTCTGCACCATGAGGGTGCAACGGTTCAATTTAATGTAGTCAATGGGAATCAAACGGACACTTACGTTTTCCATCAAACTGCTGATGGTGGTTATAGCGTGGCGAATATCACCAACATCGAATCAGTGGCAGGCGTAGATCCACAACTATTGAGTCCAACAACAATTCATATTGACCATAGTTAGTTTTGCCTAATCCCATTTTTTACCCAACTTTGGGTTAAAAATGGGATTGCATTTACAACAAAAAGGCTCATTCCCAATTTCATGATGGCTACAGGATTGGGTTGCTTATCTAATTCGGTAGCTTAATGAAGTTGAATAGACCATTAAGACTTTATTTGACCGCTATTTTAATGAATGAAGAAACGCCGACGGCGTTAATTTTTGATCATAATCAAGGAAATATATAGTTTAACTTTCATTCAGTTTTTTCTAATCACTCAAATTGAATACCAAAAATTTTAGACTACATAAAAACCCACCCATACTTACCCACCTGTACTTCAGTACGATATTTTTCTAGTCAAGAGTTCCATATTATACAACCATCATAAATCCCTAATTGATGGATCAGTAAGATGGTTAACGAATTAAATACAAATCAAGTTGCAACCCTTACAAGCTTAGGAAAGACGGTGGAAATCATGAAGACGACATTGAATAATAAAATGATGTTTAAGGCGCTTGCGCTTTTCTCCACTACATTACTGGC
>CAJBIA010000058.1 GCA_903953055.1 uncultured Methylophilaceae bacterium | reverse complement strand
CAGAAAAAATGGTCACGGTGGTAGTGGGTGGCGCTGAGTAAAGCCAATAATACGGTTCGCATCAGTGCGGGCGAATGGCGTAGTCGATTACTGAAGTTCCCCGATGTTGATGGACTTCGTCCAACGCCGGACCGTGTGCGTCAAACAGTTTTTAACTGGCTTGGGCAAGAGCTTTATGGACTGACTTGTTTAGATTTGTTTGCAGGTACCGGGGTCATGGGCTTCGAGGCATTATCCCGAGGCGCAAAACAAACCGTACTCATTGAAAATTCTCGCCCAGCCTACCAAGTGCTAGTCGATAACAAAAACACTCTGCACGCAGAAAATGCAACCATCCTCAATATAGATGCTTTGCAGTTCCTTAAACAAAATAAGCTGATGTTTGATGTCGTTTTTATAGACCCCCCCTACAATAAAGGTCTTGTTGATCAAGTCTTGGCCTTACTGAAACCCGCATTGTCGCCAGAGGCTCTCATCTATGTGGAAGCAGAAATGGCTTATGCAGACAATTCAGACTGGCAAGTCCTCAAACAGGGCAAAGCGGGCAATGTCTTCTATCATTTATTAAAAGCGCTATAGCCTGTTAGAATTGTGCCTATTGACTAGCTTACGCTAGTTGCAAAAGGGCTAGCACCATGCAAACTGATCTAAAAGTAGTTTATCCAGGCACCTTCGACCCTATTACGATGGGCCATGAAGATATCGTCCGTCGCGCCGCGAGTTTATTCTCTGAAGTGATTGTCGCAGTTGCAAGCAACCCAGGAAAGAAGCCATTCTTCGAATTAAATGAACGTGTTGAAATGGCGAGCCGCGTGCTCAAAGATTGTGCGAACGTCAAAGTGATTGGTTTTTCAGGCCTCTTAATGCAATTCGTTCAAGATCAAGGGGCTCGCGTGGTGATTCGTGGCCTACGTGCCGCATCAGACTTTGAGTATGAATTCCAATTGGCGGGGATGAACCGCAAGTTATACCCAAGTGTTGAGTCTGTCTTTTTAACCCCTTCTGAACAGTACATGTTCATATCATCCACGTTGGTTCGAGAAGTTGCGATGCTTGGGGGTGATGTGACCCAATTCGTTTCACCATACATTCAAGCCTGTATTAATCAAAAGTTAAAAAAATAAAAGGCGTTAAGGTTTAGTTTATGGCGTTAATGATTACCGATGAATGCATCAACTGCGATGTTTGTGAGCCAGAGTGTCCCAATGGAGCCATTTATCAGGGGGAGGCTATCTACGAGATAGATCCAAACTTGTGTACGGAATGTGTTGGGCATTATGACAAACCCCAATGTCAAAAAGTGTGTCCCATCGATTGCATTCCCTTTAACCCTGAAGTGGTTGAAACAAAAGATCAACTGCAAGAAAAATACCAACGCCTCATGGCGGCCAAATAAATTGAGAAAAAGGAATCAATGATGCGCATGCTGCATACCATGTTACGGGTGGGTAACTTAGACAAATCCATCAAGTTCTATACCGAAATTTTAGGCATGAAAGTGTTGCGTCAGCATGACTTTCCTGATGGTCAGTTCACGCTTGCTTTCGTCGGATATGGGGATGAAAAAGATCACACGGTCTTAGAGCTCACCTACAACTATGGGGTGGAAAGCTACGATCTTGGTAAAGCCTATGGCCATGTCGCGATTGAAGTCGATGACGCCTATGCCACCTGCGAGCAGGTTAAAAAAGCGGGCGGTAAGGTGGTGCGTGAAGCAGGACCGATGATGCATGGCACTACCGTGATCGCTTTTGTTGAGGATCCTGATGGCTATAAAGTGGAGTTCATTCAAAAAGGGACCTATTAAGTCCACGCTTTAAAGAATAAAAAAGCCTGCAATCGCAGGCTTTTTTATTGTAAGTGTTATTCAAAGAAATCTTTGACTTTATCCAGCCAGCCCTTAGCTCTCGGGCTATGTTTACCTGAGTCTTGTTGGTTAATCACTTCCAACTCTCGTAACAATTCACGTTGTTTTTCATTGAGCTTGACTGGTGTTTCTACGACCACATGACACATTAAATCCCCATTTTGGTTGCTTCTTAATGGTTTAATGCCTTTGCCACGTAACCTGAAGGTCGCGCCAGTTTGGGTTTCTGCCGGAATTTTCATCTTGGCATGACCATCCAGTGTCGGGATTTCAATCTCCCCACCTAAGGCCGCAGTCGTGAAGCTAATCGGCATCTCGCAATGCAGGTCCCCGCCTTCACGTTGAAAAATATCATGTGCTTTTAGATGAACGACGACATACAAGTCACCCGTTGGTCCGCCATTGACGCCCGCTTCGCCTTCGCCTGATAAACGAATGCGATCGCCTTCATCCACGCCTGCAGGGATTTTAACGGACAAGGTTTTATGTTCTTTTATGCGCCCATCGCCATGACAGCTAGGGCATGGATCTTTCACCATGCGGCCACTACCATGACATTTTGGACAGGTTTGCTGTACAGAGAAAAACCCTTGTTGCATGCGAACCTGGCCATGCCCTTGACAGGTGGTACAGGTCACAGGAGAAGTCCCTGCCTTAGCGCCGGATCCATTGCATGGCTCGCATTTCGCCATGACAGGAATGCGAATTTTTGTTTCAGTGCCACGCGCAGCATCTTCCAGTGACACTTCCATGTTGTAACGTAAGTCTGCACCTCGGTATACATTGGATCGACGACCACCGCCGGCACCGGCGCCTGCACCTCCAAAGATATCCCCAAAGATATCCCCAAAAGCATCGCTGAAGTTTCCGAATCCAGCCCCGCCAGGCCCAGGGCCTGCGCTTGGGTCTACACCAGCATGCCCATATTGGTCATAAGCATTCCGTTTTTGGCTATCCGAAAGCATTTCATAGGCTTCCTTAGCCTCTTTAAAACTTTCTTCAGCTTTAGGATTGTCTGGATTGCGATCAGGATGGTGCTTCATCGCAAGCTTGCGATAAGCTTTTTTAATTTCTTCTTCAGAAGCATCTCGATTAACGCCGAGTACTTCGTAATAGTCACGTTTTGCCATTATTTTGTCGCTTATGTGGTTGGGCCAAGAATGCAATAAAGCACACTCAAGCTTTTGGCCAAAGTGTGCTTATATTTACCGATAAAATGAATTATTTTTTATCAGACTTTACTTCTTCAAACTCTGCGTCTACAACTTCAGCATCAACAGTTTTCTCAGCTTGTGGCTGCGCTTCCGCACCGCCAGCTTGCGATGCTTGTTGCTCAGCGTAAACTTTCTCACCAAGCTTTTGTGAGGCTTCCATCAATGCATTCGTTTTGGCTTCGATCGTTTCTTTATCGCCATCTTTTATGATGTCTTCGACATCTTTAATAGCGGCTTCAATTTTTGATTTTTCGTCAGCATCTAACTTATCGCCATGCTCTGTTAAAGATTTCTTCACGCTATGAATCATGCCGTCTGCAGCGTTACGTGCATCCACCAATTCACGCAGTGCCTTGTCTTCGTCAGCATGTGCGGCGGCATCTTCTTCCATGCGTTTAATTTCTTCTTCAGACAAACCAGAGTTTGCCTTAATGGTGATTTTGTTTTCTTTGCCAGTCGCTTTATCTTTAGCAGAGACATGCAAGATACCGTTAGCATCGATGTCGAAAGTCACTTCAATTTGTGGCATGCCACGTGCCGCTGGAGGAATGTCGCTCAAGTTAAATTGACCTAAGCTCTTATTGCCCGCAGCCATTTCACGCTCACCTTGCAACACTTGAATCGTCACTGCATTTTGATTGTCTTCTGCAGTAGAGAATACTTGTGACGCCTTTGTTGGAATCGTAGTATTTTTCTTGATCAGTTTAGTCATGACGCCGCCCATGGTCTCAATGCCTAATGACAATGGCGTTACGTCTAATAGCAATACGTCTTTCACATCCCCTTGCAATACGCCACCTTGAATCGCAGCGCCTACAGCCACGGCTTCATCTGGGTTCACGTCTTTGCGTGGCTCTTTACCAAAAATTTCTTTTACTTTTTCTTGCACTTTTGGCATACGGCTTTGACCACCGACCAAAATAACATCACCAATTTCATCGATGCTTACGCCAGCATCTTTCAACGCTGTGCGGCAAGGCGCAATCGTGCGTTCAATTAAATCTTCCACTAATGATTCAAATTTAGTGCGGGTGATCTTCACAACTAAGTGCTTAGGACCTGATGCATCAGCCGTAATGTAAGGTAAGTTCACTTCAGTTTGTTGTGCTGAAGATAACTCGATCTTCGCTTTTTCGGCAGCTTCTTTGAGGCGCTGTTTAGCAAGCAAATCGTTACGTAAATCCAGGCCATTTTCTTTCTTGAATTCATCAGCTAGAAAATCGATCATGCGATTATCAAAGTCTTCACCGCCCAAGAATGTGTCGCCGTTGGTTGAAAGCACTTCAAATTGATGTTCGCCATCGATGCTTGAAATCTCGATGATAGAAACGTCAAATGTACCGCCACCCAAGTCGTAAACTGCAATCTTGCGATCGCCTTCTTGTTTGTCTAAACCGAATGCCAATGCGGCTGCCGTTGGTTCATTGATGATCCGTTTCACTTCTAGACCGGCGATACGGCCAGCATCTTTAGTCGCTTGACGTTGGCTGTCGTTGAAGTAAGCAGGCACAGTAATCACCGCTTCTGTGACTTCTTCACCAAGATAGTCTTCAGCAGTCTTCTTCATCTTGCGTAACACTTCAGCTGAGATTTGTGGAGGCGCCATTTTGTTGCCGCGCACTTCTACCCATGCATCGCCGTTGTCAGCTTTTGCGATGGTATAAGGCATGAGGTTGATATCTTTTTGGACTTCTTTTTCATCGAAACGGCGACCAATTAAACGCTTCACCGCGTATAGGGTGTTTTTTGGATTGGTCACAGCTTGGCGCTTAGCAGGTGCACCAGTTAAAATTTCTCCATCATCTTGATAAGCGATGATAGATGGAGTTGTACGACCACCTTCAGCGTTTTCAATGACGCGAGGTTTTCCGCCTTCCATGACTGCTACGCAAGAGTTGGTCGTGCCTAAGTCAATGCCGATAATTTTACCCATGAGATGATTTCCTCTTTAAATAATTAGTTAATTCAAAAATTCTATGTATTGTTTATGGGGGTAAGTTTCTGTGTTTCAAGACCCCACTGACTTTAGTTTTATTCTTTAGCTTTAATCACCATGACTAAAGCTGGACGAAGCACGCGTTCATTCAGGGTGTAGCCCTTTTGCAGAACACTATGCACCGTATTGGGTTCGCCTTCGGCCTCAACTGCGCTGATGGCTTGATGCTTATTTGGGTCAAACTTCTCACCAACTGGATTGACTTCAGCAATGTTAAACTTTTCAAATACATTCAAAAGTTGTTTTGAGGTGAGTTCAACTCCATCTTTGTAGCTCTCAACAGTGGCATTGGCCACGCCAAGTGCTGCATCTAAACTATCTTTGACCGCCAATAGCTCCCCTGAGAATTTTTCTAGGGCGTACTTCCTAGCCTTATCAATATCGTCAGCAGCACGCCGGCGAATGTTTTCGCCTTCCGCTTTGGCATATAGTACGGCGGCTTGTTGCTCAACTAATTGCGCTTCTAGTTCCTCGATGCGAGCTTCTGGCGTCGTTTCGATTTCTAAATTCTGATTCTCTGAATCAGGGGTTTGGTTTTGGTCTTCTTGCTGCATAAAAATCCCTTATTTTTAGTGATTTGTTTTTACGATAAATTGCTAAATGGGGACGATGATGATGATTACAAGAGCAAAAACTATTTTTTTAATTTTTTTGTACTTGGTTTGATTAAGCGCAATGGCTATCTTATGGCTTGTTTGCCATAATCACAAAAAACTAGTGAGAGTGCCAATATGAACTTAATTCGTGAGTTTGATTTTACAGAGTGGAATCCAAGGGTCGATAAGGCAACCAGCCAACAAGCTATTGCGGCCTTGGAAGGCGGCTTTGTGATTTGCCTGCCGCATTTACCTTTTGTACTCTCTGAAAAAGAAAAGCGAGATCGGAAGAGCGTCGTGTAGGGAAAGAGTGTCTTCGCCTGTGTAGAT
>CAJBIA010000057.1 GCA_903953055.1 uncultured Methylophilaceae bacterium | reverse complement strand
TGGATTTGATGAAGGCTATGCAACCGCCTCCGTCACCTCCGCCTCAACCTATGGGTGGACCTCCTGGCGCACCACCCGGCCCCAGTGGACCGCCTCAAGGTGGCCCTCCGCAAGGTGGCCCACAACAGGGGCCTCCCGGTAGGCCACCGCAACGCGGGATGCCGCCGATGGGCGCACCGCGTCCACCGCAGGGACCGCCGCCTGGTCAGGCACCTCCGCCAATGCAGTAAGGAGAATATATGATAACATTTCTCATCGGTTTTGGAATTGGGCTAGTGGTGATGGCCCTAGTCTTTGTGTTCCTTCTGAAGAAAGAGATTGTCATTAAGGCCCAGGCGATTCCTACCTCGGTTACTCCTAAATGACTAAAGAACAGTTCTACGTTGAGTGGAATACGGTCAACGGGATGGAGTTGTGGAAACTATTCAGAAAGAGGATAGAGGACAATCTATCACAATCGCTGAATAGGTGTGCCACAAATAACGATGATATTGAGATACGTCGATGTCAGGGACAAGCCAGGGCGCTAGGTGTGGTGCTTGGCCTCTTGGATAATCCAGACAGGCTATATCAAGGCGAGAGAACCGATACAACGGCCTTGCCAAAATAAGGAGATTTTATGACAGACGAACAGGGACAACCGGCACCCGCAGAGGGAACCCCGGCCCCGGAAACCAAGGCCCCCGAAGCGCCCCCTACGCCTGGTAAGTTCGATGGGAAAAGCGCAACGGAGATTGCCGCCGCCTATGAAGCCCTAGAGCGCAAACTTGGCGAACAAGGTAACGCTATAGGACAACTCAGAGGCGAGAATCAACAACTTACCCAATTCTTACAGCAGGTGGCGAACCAGGCCCAACAGCAACAGAGGCCACCGGCCCCCGCTCCCGAGCCTAAATGGGATTGGGAAAAGCCGGATGAAGCCGCCGCTCAGATTGCGGACAAGAGAGTTGACAGGAAATTGGGCGAATTTTACAGGACAATCCGCACTCAACAGGCACAAACGAATATGCAGTATGCCAAAAACATGGCAAAACAGCAACATCCCGAGCTTTTCGCTGGTGAAGCGGAGCAAAAGGTTGATTCGTTTATGCAAAACGCCCTCAGAAGTGGTAGTGTGGACCCCGCCCTCGTCGAAAACCCGCAAATGTGGACCTCTATGGCCTACGTTATGCATGGAATCGACAAAAACTTCAGCCTCGGTGGGGCTGTATCGCCAACTTCCCCGACATTTACTGAGCAACCTTCTGGCTCTCGGCCCAGACGCGACGAATCCGATGAGGAACCCGTCGTTATGGAACCCGAGTATGAACAGGCGATTAAGGACATGGGGTTGAAGAAGGAGGATGTTGTCAAGAACCTAAAGGAAGATCGGAAACGGGGCAGGAGATAATCTATGTTAAGCCTTAATGATATAAAATACATTGACCTCAAGGCGTCGAAGTGGGATAAGGACGCTTCCAATCGTGAGAAGGGGACTTATTTCTTCGACAAGAAGGTTTACATCGACTATCGTTCCGTTACGGCCCCTAGACCGATGTGGTGGTTTGAATGGTGTTTCAATAGTCCGTATGCCATAGAAGATTGGAAACAGAAGTGGCCTGGCGCAGAGCTTCTTTCAGCGACCAATGATGACTACTATCCAGAGGGCGCAGAGGTTCGTGACGGACACTATGTTTTCAAGGATGTCATCTGCATGAAGATTCCGTTGTCTGCGTATATCGCACAGCGGCGTAAAGAAATGGGGATGGCAAATGTGGCGGCGGATGCTGTGGCTCAGAGTTTCAATGCCGAGTGCGGTCAGATGAGCCTGAGCAAAGCTGAAATTGAGAGTTTGCTACCACACCTTCCCGCTTGACGACTGAAACCCGACTCATTCTCTGTCTCTTAGTCAGGGCATAGGAATTCGGCAGACAGGAGATAGAAATGGCAAGCACGGGTGTTTACAGGATTTCGGGTCCTCCGAATATCCACAACTATACATCTGCGGCGGCGGCTAATGCGTTCTATGCCGGTGATTTGGTCGGTCTTACTAGCGGTGTCTTGGTTATCGGTGCGGCGGCCAATGTTCTTGGCATCGCGCTCAGGACCTGCACGGGTACTGCGACCGACATTATCCCGGTGGACG
>CAJBIA010000056.1 GCA_903953055.1 uncultured Methylophilaceae bacterium | reverse complement strand
TCGGCTCTCGTTTTTATTTGCTTGTTTGAGGACTTTAAAGCAATTTGAATAGCTGAGAGATGAAGTGTCACCAAACTGAAATATTTCTGTCATTATTTTTATATATTATCTTTTTTCTAATTTGAAGTTATTCCATATTATTAAAGGATATAGCAATGGCAGGTCCAGCGACTTATCTATCGGAAACTCAGCTTAACACGAGCGATCAACAAGATTTTGCTCGGTCAGCTTGGTTGATGTCGATGGAAAGAAGCGGCTTGTCAGTTGGTAGATATGTTTTATGATCTCAACGTGCTGCGGGGCAAAGACTACTCATCGCTACGTTTAGATGCTGCGAGTGAGCAGATGGCGATTAGTAACGCCAAAGCCTTAGGGTATACGGTTTTTTCTGTTAAGAGCGCAAGTGATGGCTGGCAAAAGCTATTTGCTAAGCGTGAGCGCTTCCCCTTAATGTTGTTCAGTCAAGAAATGCTGGCCTTGTTAGAGGCGGGACTCAACTTGATTGAAGCCATTGAAGCGTTGGCAGAAAAAGAGATTCGTCCCAACGTCAGGCAAACCCTACAAAGTCTATTAAGAATGTTAAGTGAAGGTCAGCCTTTGTCAGCGGCAATGCAGTCTTTTCCAAGTGCCTTTCCACCGCTCTACATCGCGGCTTTAAGAGCCAGCGAAAAGACCGGGGGGATGCCAGAGTCTTTAAGACGCTATATTGCCTATCAAAGTCAAATTGATGAAATTAAGAAGAAAGTCATTTCCGCCTCCATTTATCCAGCCATGCTCTTGTCGGTTGGGGGCTTGGTCGTGCTTTTTTTACTTGCTTATGTAGTGCCAAAATTTGCCCATATTTACGAAGACATGGGGAATAACTTACCGTTTTTATCTCAAGTCTTATTGTCGTTCGGTACCTTTATTGGTCACCACGGTTTTAGCCTGATGATAGGCTTGCTTGTGCTCTTGGTAATGGCCATTTATCTATTGGGCCTTAAGTCTGTCCGCACTCAGCTCATGGAGATGTTGTGGAAAACGCCTGCCATTGGTGAGCGCATGAAAATTTATCAACTATCACGCTTTTATCGCTCATTGGGGATGTTGCTCATTGCGGGTATCCCTATTCTAAAAGCCTTGGAAATGGTTTCAGGTCTTTTGGCCCCTGCGCTCAAGGTCCGAATGTTATCTGCCTCAGAACAAATTCGACAAGGTCAAGCCATTTCAATGGCGATGGAGTTAAATGACCTTTGTACCCCGGTCGCACTGCGTATGCTCAGAGTAGGCGAGCGAAGCGGCATGATGGGTGAGATGATGGAAAGAATTTCAAGTTTCTATGATGAAGAAACCGCGCGTTGGATAGATTGGTTCACTAAATTGTTTGAGCCGCTACTGATGCTGTTTATTGGTGGGGTGATTGGTTTGGTCGTGCTCATGCTTTACATGCCCATTTTCGATCTAGCAGGTAGCATCCAATGAACCAGTCTATTGTTCTTCCATCGATGTTGGATGCGATTAGTCCTGACAAAATTCAGCAAGCCAAGCGTATATCAGAGCAATCTCGTCGACGTCTGATCGAGGTATTGGAAGATCAAAGCGAGTTGTCACAAGAATCATTTCTGATGGCGTTAGGAGAGGCTTTTAAATATCTCACGCTAGACAACAAAACCTTACATGAGCTCACGACCGATTTCGATGTGCTGCCGTTCGCAGAAGCGTATCAGCATGAATGCATTCCGCTCCGTAATATTGACGGGGAGCTATTCATTGCCATTGCAGATCCTTTTGCGGATGGCTTGGCTAACTGGTTATTAGAGAAAGTACGTGAGCCCTTTGCATTACGCCTAGCGCATTTTTTAGATGTGCTGGCTTATCTATCCCGCTTTGAAGAAACGCTTAAGGCCATGGATAAGGTCATGGCAGATGAAGAGGATCTTACCCAATCCGCCAATTATAAAATTGACGGGGTAGAGCAGTTATCGCTTAGCAGTATTTCAGCCGATACCAGCCCAGTGATTCGTTTGGTCAACTCGACTTTGTATGATGCGATGAAAATTGGCGCGAGTGATATTCACTTGGAAACCACAGGAGTTGGCTTAGCACTCAAATATAGAATTGATGGGGTATTGGATACCTTGGGTGATATTCAAGGCGCGGAAATGGCAGAGCAAGTGATCTCACGCATCAAGGTGATGGCCGAATTAGATATTGCCGAACGAAGAATCCCACAAGATGGTCGGTTTAAAGTGAATATTCAAAATCGCGAAGTTGATTTGCGCGTCTCGATCATGCCGAGTGTGTATGGGGAAGATGCAGTATTACGTATTTTGGATCGTAAAGTATTGACCGAGCAATCGAAGGGCTTGACCCTAGAACATATTGGCATCGATGAACTCACACGTAACCAATTTCGCGCCCTAGCTAAAGAGCCCTACGGGATGGTGCTGGTGACGGGGCCGACCGGCAGCGGTAAAACTACTACCCTGTATGCGGCGATCTCAGAAGTAAATACCGGTAAAGATAAAATCATTACCATTGAAGATCCGGTTGAATACAATCTATCGGGCGTGTTGCAAATCCCGGTGAATGAGAAAAAAGGCCTCACCTTTGCGCGTGGTTTGCGTTCGATCTTGCGTCATGACCCAGATAAAATCATGGTCGGTGAAATCCGCGATTCAGAGACGGCGCAGATTGCCGTCCAAGCAGCGCTGACAGGTCACTTAGTGTTTACGACGGTCCACGCCAATAATGTCTTTGATGTAATTGGTCGTTTT
>CAJBIA010000055.1 GCA_903953055.1 uncultured Methylophilaceae bacterium | reverse complement strand
TTCAACGCCTCTTCCAGAAAGCGCACCAGCGGAGGTCATCCCAACGCCTGTAAAAAGAGCCGTTAAGGTAAAGACCCCTAAAGAAGCCCCTGCAGAGCCTACAGAATTTAACTCTAAACAAGGTGCCAATCAGTATATTAAAAAAACTGAAGGGTTAGACTTAGAAACGCACGAAGCCGTTAAACAAGATAACGGTAAGTGGAAGATTGAGGAGCTGCCTCCTATTGAGTCTGTTGCAGAATTGCCTGTTGTTACTGAAGCTAAAAAACAACCTGCTCCTAAAGCCGAAACGTCTAAAGCCGAAACTCCTGTAGTTGAGGAAAAACCTGAACCTACTTTAGAGGATAGATTTGAGCCTACAGATGTAAACTTAAGTCATATAAAACAGTTTGAGCCTGGTAAAGGGTTATTAAAAGAAATACGTTCAGAAAAAGGGCTTACCCTTAAGGAAGTTAAAGAAAAGTTAAAGCCTCGGTATAGAGACGACTTCTTAACAGGGTTAGCTGAACTAAGTAAAGAAAAGCCTGTAATGGACGTAGCTACTGCATGGACATCCCCTAAAAGGGCTCCTGTAGTCGAAGAAGAGGAGGCTCCTAAAAAACCGCTTGAGTTCTCTGATGCAGATAGAACAGACTATAAAAAGCGTATAGCTGAAGGAACCTTAAACGAGTCAGAAACAGCTCAAGCCATACATAGAAAACTAAAAACCTCTAACTATGAGTTGTATAAAAAGCTTAATGCTGTTCATGAGAATGCTGTCAGTGATAAAGAACAAGCAATAAAAACCGCACAACGTGCAGCGGCTAAAAATAAACCTAAGGTTGAAACTGTTAAAAAAGAAAGGGTGAGAGCTACTGTTCAAGAGACAGCTAAAAAACTAGAGGAAGAAGCTAACCTAGCAAAAGAGCAAGAAGAAGCGGCTAAAGAAACAGAAAAGAAGTTACAAGATTTAAAAGCTAAAGAAGAGGCTAGGGAGAAGGAAGAGCTTTTAAAGAAAACTAAAGCCTTAGCTAAGGCACAAGCTAAAGAAGCTGCTGCTATAAAAAAAGAAGAGAGGGTTAAAGCTAAAGCAGAAGCAGACCGTTTAGCAAAAGAACATGCACTAGCAGAACAAACAGCTAAAGAAAAAAGAGTTTTAGCCGCTAAAGAACGCGCTGATGCTGAGGAATTAATAGCTTCCCAAAACAGAGAGTTGGCACAGTTAAGTTATGCAGATCACTTATTGGAAGAGAAAAAAAAAGCTGAACTAATAAAAGCTAAAAAAGAGTGGTTAGATGCGGATGAAGTACTAAACAAAGCTAATCCTAATGGGCCATTTGAAGTTAATGAATCTATAGCTTTCTCTAATCAAGTACCTGATAGTATTCGTGGGGTAGTTAGTGAATGGAAGAGACTTTTAAATATATCAGAACGTATATATTTTACTACATTAGAAGACGCTAGAACTAGTGATTTTCATGGGCCTTTTGCTTCTATCCCTTTACAAGGAGGTTTTAATAATGAAATTGGTTCTGCTAGAAAGCTTCGTAATGGGGATTATGTTATTGCTTATACCCCTAATGCTAGACTAACCAAAACATTAGAAACCCTATCACATGAAATGGGCCATGTCTTAGAAAAATCCGCACTTAAAAACGCCAGTAATGATATTCGACGAGCTATCCGTGCGGATTATGTTAAATGGTTAACCTCTACTAGTGGTAAAACTGCTAGAGAACATATAGATAGCCTCCGTGCTCGCAGTACAGCCAAAACTACAAAAGTTCCTGAAGGTATGTCCTCTAAAGAGTTAACATCTTATTGGAGTTCAGAATCAGAATGGTTTGCAGATCAAGTTGCTAGATGGGCTACAACAACAGAAAAACCTTTGTCTGTAGTAGAGAAGTTTTTTTATAGACTAGGGCAGGCTTTAAAACGATTCTTCTTGCAAAATAGGGAGTACCTGCCTACACAAACTATGCATAAATGGTTGAACTCTTTAGAAGGGGTGGCTATTAGTCAAGAAACCACTGACACCGCAGGGGGAGCTTCAGACATAAAATATTCTCTATCAGATCCAGCCCTTAATGCACGTTTAGCTGAAATGGAGGCAGACATAAAGAAAGCTGTGGCTCCAGAAGCTTCAGGGTTTAGAAGGAAGTTAGGACGTATTGCTACGTATATGCAAAGTGATGATGCATGGTTTCAAATGCAAAGTGCTAAACAATTACGTAGACTAGGTATGCCTCATAAGATGGCTCAGGACTTATTACTCGCTATCTCTAAAGCGCAGGCTGTCCATTATACGAGTGTTGCAGGTGCCGGTATTGAAATGGGTGATCTAAAATTTAACGATGATCTCAAAATGTTTGAAGGGGTTTTTAACGATAACAATCTTCGGTCTTTAACTAGTAAGCTAACTGCATTAGGTGAAAAGTATAATAAAACCGCAGATGAAATGAAAGATATCTACCAAAACGTGATGGTAGCTAGAAGGGTAAAAGAGATTCGTGATAATGCCCTTGAGATATTGAAAACTGCAGATAAGCTATCTCCTAAATTAAAAAATCAATTTCTTTCTAAATCTCATAATAAGTCTGCCTTAGAGTTAGCAGAAAAGATCCACTCCATTACAGACGAGCAAGTAGAAAAAGATTTAAATCTTATAAAAGACTATCCTGAATTAGAAGCAAAAGATGGTCCTATCAAGATGTGGGATAACATCCGTAAGAATGCCATTAAAACGCTGGTAGATACAGGATACTGGACTGAGGAAAAAGCTACAAATTATATAAACAACGCTGCATATGTCCCTTTTAACAGAGATATGTCCACTGAGGAGATAGATATATTTGCGGAAGATATGCAATCTAAACCTATGTTTGGTGGTAAAGGGCTCACTCGTCATGCTAAAGAGCATAAGATTAAAGGATCTACTAGAGAAGTACTACCTATCATAGAGAACATGGAGTCCTGGTTAGCTACTGCGTATAGTAAAGCTATTAAGAACCACAAAGCCGTACAGATGGTAGACTTTACATTTGACTATATGCCCGAAGGATCTATTGTTAAGTTAGCAGATTCGGCTAATAAAGACGGAGCGTTTTATATATTTAGAAAAGGTATTAAAGAGTGGTACAAAATGGAAGACCCTCTAGCCGCCGCCGCTTTTATAGGTATGCCTGCTAGTGCTAACGGGTTTGTCAAGATAGCTGCACCTTATGCAAGGAAACTAAGAAACATCATTGTATTAAACCCTTTATTTACTCTAGCGCAGTTACCTCAAGATACTTTCTCTGCTATGTACACTTCAGGGTTAAAGAACCCGTTTGCTCTTCCTTTAGAAGTAACCAAAGAGTTTGTTAAAACTTTAGCAGGTAAAAGTAAAGCACATGCTACCTTAAAACCTAGAGGTGTAGTAGGTACATTAGACTACTCTGATATGGCTGTTCGTAGAGACTTAGAAGCGAGTATGGGTTTATCTGAAGGACCTAAAACTTGGAAAGATAAAATGATGCGCCCTCTAGAACATTTTGCAATGATAGGGGATAACTCAGTACGTCAAGCTGTATATAACCGTACTAAAAAAGAAATGGGGGACTCTCCATTAGCAGAACGTATTGCAGTTGAAAGAGCGTTTGAGATTGTTAACTTCCGTAGACGGGGTGCAAGTGCAGGGGTAGATGCTTGGAGACAAGTAGTTCCTTTCTTTGGTGCATATTTACAAGTGCAGAGCGTAGCATTAAAAACTTTATCGGGTACAGGTATCACGCCTACTCAACGAAACCAAGCGTTAAAGACTTTAGCTTTTACCTCAGCACAGGTTATGGCCATGAGCTTTTTATACAACGCCCTAGCAGGCGGGGATGATGAGTATGACAAAATGGATCCGGCAGTTAGAGACAAGAAGTTGTTTGTATTTGGTGCCGATAAACCTTTTACTATCCCCCTACGTCAAGATATATTCTTAATGCCTCACATTGTTATGACGCATGTTTATGATTCCTTACTTAAAGATGTAGAGCACCCTGACGTAGCTCGTAAGGTAATAGCCGAAGCCTTATGGAACTCCGTTTCAGGGGTACCTACACTACCTACTATGATTAGGGCGCCGTTAGAAAACCTAACTAATTACGACTTCAATACGGGGCGGCCTATAGAGGGTGTGCATCTTAAAAATATAGCAACTGCATATAAGGCAAACCCGTCCACATCAGAAACTGCTAAAATGTTAGGTAAGATAGAAGACGCCATACTTCCAGAAAAAGCACAGATATCACCTATTAAGATAGACCACATGATTCAAGGCTTCTTTGGTACAGCGGCAGGTGTGATGCTTCAAGCTACGGATTCTGCCCTACGTACTGGTATGGATATCCCCTCTACAGATATGTCTTGGCAGGATGCATTTAGAAAAGGGCCTGGTGTATCTGCATTCATAGCGAGTGAAAAAGGTAGTAGAGATCAAGCGCAGTTCTACAGATTTAAAGAGGAAGTAGATAAAGCTTATAGCACACTAAAAAGTATGGACACTAAACCTAAAGAACAAGAAGAGTATTATGCAAAACACGCTAAGCTTATAGATGCTAACTCTGCTATGCAGGCTATAGAACAAAGGTTATCTGCTATAAGGAAAGAGCAAAAAGCTAATGCGGACATGCCAAATTCTTATAGATCACCTAAAGAGAAAATGAAATATAAAGAGATGTTAGAAAATGAGATAGACACTACAGTATCTGGTATTAGGCAAATTATGAACGCAGCTTATAGAAAGTAGTCTTAGGGGGCAAAAGCCCCCTTTTTATTGTATTTTAGTTGAGTCTAAAACTAATGCCATAACTGCGGGACTATCTTGCGGTGTACCTGCAGACATCCTAATCTTAGACACATCTTTTAATATACCTACTGTTGATAAATCATGAAG
>CAJBIA010000054.1 GCA_903953055.1 uncultured Methylophilaceae bacterium | reverse complement strand
TAGTATCTCCTGATGAAGAAAAATATATCAAAGAGATCGAAAAGCTCATCAAGCGCGAGATCACAAAAGAAACCACCAATTTACCGGTTCGTTCATCACGCGAAGCTTCTGAGCATCCTCGTCGTGAGAAATCATTCGATAAAGCCACAAGCTCACCACGTACCCAAACCGTTAAGAAAAGCAGTGATCCTTGGTTTGATAAACCTTACGAGTCCTCTACTGATGCTACCAATAAGACTCAAACCAATCAGTTATATAAAACGAACAAACCTAAACGTGAAGTCGCGGTGCTTCTTGGCGGTCTTCCACGAAAAAGCTAAACAAAAAGCCCGTATTAGCGGGCTTTTTTATACGTAGGAAATTAGTTGCTTCTACTAGGCTTGTGGCGCCTCACCCTCAGGCTTGTTACGCATAAAGTCAGCTACAGACCAAAGCGCCTGTGCCAGGCGCACGACCAATGGTTCTTCCATGCCAACCTCATGCATGGCGCGGACCATACAAAACATCCATTGATCCCGTTCTGATTCACCAATCGAAAATGGCATATGCCGGCGACGTAACATCGGATGGCCATAACGCTCGATATAAAGTGATGGACCACCTGACCAGCCTGTAAGAAACATAAAAAGCTTTTCACGAGCTTCCGTTAGATCGGTAGCGTGCATAGCCCTTATTCCTGCTGCTCTAGAATCTGAATCCATGACATCATAAAACTTCTCAACCAAGTCACGAATCTTTTCAACACCGCCTAACTCTTCAAATAAACTTTTTTGACTAGATCCAACTTCACCAATTTCTACAGCCATTAGTTAGCCTTGGTTTTCACTAATGAAGAGGCCAGCGTAGCTCTTGCGCGCGCTTCATCGATATCTTTACCTGTCGCTAAGGTCACACCCATACGACGACGCTCAAAAGACTCAGGCTTACCAAACAGTCTAATATCTGATTCAGGGACGGCTAACGCTTTTTCAATACCCTCAAAGCTTAAATTTTTGCTGTCTACACCGCCATAAATAACTGCACTAGCACCTATACTCCGCATTTCAGTGTTTACAGGAAGACCTAAAATTGCCCGTGCATGCAATTCAAATTCGTTAAAACGTTGAGTTGCCATGGTCACCATACCGGTATCGTGAGGACGTGGGCTCACTTCAGAGAACCAAACGTGGTCTCCTTTCACAAACAATTCCACACCAAACAATCCTAAACCACCAAGATTATCTGTCACAGCTTTTGCAATTCGTTGAGCTTCCAACAATGCATTTTTAGTCATGGCTTGTGGTTGCCAGCTTTCCACATAATCACCTCGTTTTTGCAAGTGGCCAATTGGCTCACAGAATGAAGTGACAACATCCCCTGCTGCATTTTTTGACCGAATAGTGAGCAGCGTAATTTCGTAGTCAAAATCAATCTGCCCTTCAACGATTACGACCCCTTGATTTACACGGCCGCCAGATGCCGCATAGTCCCATGCAGCGCTAACTTCGCTAGCATTAGTAATACGAGATTGACCCTTACCTGAGGATGACATGGTCGGCTTGATAAAGCATGGATATCCAATACCACCATCAATGGCATCTTGTAATTCTTTTAAACTGTGAGCAAACGCGTACGGTGAAGTAGGAAGATTTAATGTCTCACCCGCAAGACGACGGATGCCTTCACGGTTCATTGTCAGTTGAACAGCGCGGACTGTTGGGATCACTTGCGCCAACCCTGCTTCTTCAATACTAGCCAGTGTTTGTGTGTTTAAGGCCTCAATTTCAGGCACGATTAAATGCGGGCGTTCTTGTCTGACCACGTCCATCAAAGCCTTATCGTTGGTCATATCAATCACATGTGCACGATGAGCAACTTGATGTCCTGGTGCATTTGCATATCGGTCAACGGCTATCACCTCTGCACCTAAGCGCTGCAAAGCGATGATGACCTCCTTACCTAATTCGCCACTGCCAAGAAGCATGACACGTGTTGCATTAGGGCTTAAAGGGGTGCCGATTTCCATGAAGAACTCCGATAAAGGTGGGTTTGAATATAGATAAATTTTAACATGAAGCAGAAGCCAAACTTAATGTGAATGTCTGCTTAAGATCAAATAG
>CAJBIA010000053.1 GCA_903953055.1 uncultured Methylophilaceae bacterium | reverse complement strand
AGGGCTTCAAAGGCTCACGTAAATCAACACCTTTTGCTGCTCAGGTAGCTGCAGAAGTTGCTGGTAAAGCTGCCGTTGAATGCGGTATTAAGAACTTGGAAGTTCAGATCAAAGGCCCAGGCCCAGGTCGTGAATCAGCAGTTCGTGCGTTGAACTCATTGGGCATCAAGATCACTGAGATTCAAGACGTAACTCCAGTTCCACATAATGGTTGCCGTCCTCCTAAGCGTCGTCGTATTTAAGCTTGGAAGTTGGCAGTACAACAGTTTCAGTAGTTTTTTATTAAAGCCCACTGTTCGCCTGATTTAAAGGGCGAACTCACCGTCGGTCGTAAGACTGCGGCAAAGAAAGGAAAGCATCGTGGCACGTTACTTAGGGCCTAAGGCCAAATTAGCACGTCGGGAAGGTACCGACTTATTTTTAAAGAGCGCACGTCGCGCCCTGTCAGACAAGTGCAAGTTAGATACTAAGCCTGGTCAACATGGCCGTACATCTGGCTCAAGAACATCTGATTACGGTAATCAATTGCGTGAAAAGCAAAAGGTTAAGCGTATCTATGGCGTATTAGAGCGTCAATTCCGTCGTTACTTCGCAGAAGCTGAGCGTCGTAAGGGCAACACTGGTGAAACATTGCTCCAGTTGTTAGAGTCACGTCTCGATAACGTGGTCTATCGCATGGGTTTTGGTTCAACACGCGCTGAAGCACGTCAGTTGGTTTCTCATGGCGCCATTACCTTAAATGGTAGTGCTGTGAATATTCCATCGATTCAGGTTAAGCCTGGCGACGTAGTTGCTATTCGTGAAAAAGCGAAAAAGCAGGCGCGTATTACAGAATCACTCAATTTGGTTGGTCAAATGGCAGCTGTTACCTGGGTTTCAGTTGATGCAGCCAAGCTCGAAGGAACATTTAAGCAAGTGCCCGACCGCGAAGATATCAGCGGTGAAATTAATGAAAGTTTGATCGTCGAATTGTATTCACGCTAATTAGGCACTCTCTAGGAAAAAATATGCAAACAAATTTGCTCAAGCCAAAAATTATTTCTGTTGAAGCGCTTACCGCCAACCAAGCTAAGGTTGTTATGGAGCCGTTCGAGCGTGGCTATGGCCACACACTCGGAAATGCATTACGTCGCGTACTCTTGTCTTCAATGGTTGGTTATGCACCAACTGAAGTAGCGATTGCAGGTGTAGTTCATGAATATTCCACTTTGGATGGCGTTCAAGAGGACGTAGTTAACCTTTTGCTAAACCTCAAAGGTATCGTATTTAAGTTGCAATCACGTGATGAAGTCACTATCAATTTGCGTAAAGAAGGCCCAGGCGTCGTTACTGCAAAAGATATCGACCTTCCACATGACGTAGAAATCATGAACCCTGATCATGTTATCGCTCACTTGTCCGCTGGTGGCAAGTTAGATATGCAGATCAAGGTTGAAAAAGGTCGTGGCTATGTTCCAGGTAACGTTCGTCAGTACAACGATGAAACTACCAAGATCATTGGTCGTATCGTGTTGGATGCCTCATTTAGCCCGGTTAGCCGCGTTAGCTATGCTGTTGAGTCTGCTCGTGTTGAGCAACGTACCGACCTCGATCGTCTTGTAATGACTATTGAAACAAATGGTGTGTTGTCTCCTGAAGAAGCAATTCGTCAGGCAGCTAGCATCTTGGTTGATCAGTTAGTAGTATTCGCAGCTCTTGAGAGCAGCGAAGTTTCTGGTGATCTCGCACCAAGCCGCTCTTCAATGGTTGATCCAATGTTGATGCGTCCAGTTGATGATCTCGAGCTGACAGTTCGCTCTGCAAACTGCTTGAAGGCTGAGAACATTTACTACATCGGTGACTTGATTCAACGTACAGAGAATGAATTGTTGAAGACGCCTAATTTGGGTCGTAAGTCTTTGAATGAAATCAAAGATGTATTGGCTGCTCGTGGCTTAAGTCTTGGCATGAAACTCGAAAGCTGGCCTCCAGCTAACCTCGAGAAATAATTAGAAAGGAAGCATCATGCGTCACGGAAACGGCTTACGCAAACTTAACAGAACATCATCACATCGCTTAGCGATGCTGCGCAACATGT
>CAJBIA010000052.1 GCA_903953055.1 uncultured Methylophilaceae bacterium | reverse complement strand
TCTAGCAGGCGTGGCTTTAGCTAGCACCTCCTTGAGATCTTGAAACTGATAAGTGTGGCTATCAATACTGTAACGATAAATCATGTGCCCAAAGCCTTAACGAATGAAACCGCGCCAGATTCTCTGACGCGGTTTCTATAATTTACACCCTTAATACTTTTATGTAATTAATGATTGTCAGATGATGTTGCGTCATGCTGAAATAGACAAAACCAATCCTTGTAATGAAATACCTAAAATTGACCAGCAATCAAAGCCTTAGTTTGATGATGCTAAAAACTCACGCCATCCACCCATTGCCGAAATATCAACCGCATCATTAGTCGCATAGGCTTCACACAAAAAACCCTGCACTGTCGTTTCATCCTCCAGTACCAATGTGCCAAACCCAAGTGGTGCAGGCACGCCTGCAACAAAAGCGCCATAATGAATGAGCGGTAAACGCCATACTTCTAAAGCAATCGCTGTGCCATCAACATCGACTCTGAGCAAGCCTGGACGTGCTGGAATAAAACCATTTAATTTGAAGAGCTTATACTTCTTGGCGGTTTTAGCTTTTTTTACGAACTCGCCACCCAAATAAGTTAATTGCGAATTAAGGGGCAATCCGCTCATATGTGCACCACAAACGGCCACTTCAATCATTGTATTTTCTTGGGTCATATTGATATCTCAATGTTGAGTAAAAGGAGTATTCGTCGCACCTAATTTTTTAGCGGTTTTTTGCTGAACGCGATCAGCTAATCCAAGCAATTGCATATCTCTAAAAGCTGGCGCGCAAACGGTAATGCCAAATGGCAAACCATTCTTCTGAAATCCAGTAGGAATTGCCACTGCCGATAAATCAAGCAGATTCATAAAATTGGTGTAATAGCCCAAATTAGAATTACAACGTACAGGGTCTGCGTTAACTTCATCAATCTTATAAATGGTTCCAGCAGTTGGCGTGACGATGACATCGACATCACCCCAGACCCCAGCACATTGCCGCTGCATCGCCTTTAGCTTATACATAGAACGATAAGTATCAGCTGCCGTAAATTTCACAGCCCCCCCAATTATCTGACGCGTCACTGGAAAAATAGCCTCCGCCTTGCTCTCAAAGAATTCTTGAATTGCCGCATAGCGTTCGGCCACCCAAGGCCCTTCGTAAAGTAACCGAGCTGTCGCTAAAAAAGGCTCAAAATCAATCTCAACCGCGATACCACCTAAGGCAGTTAATTGAGCAATCGCATCCTTAAACAAGGCAGGACTTTCTGGATTTTCAAAGAAAGCCAGTTGCTCAAACTTTGGCACCCCAAAGGTAAAGCTTGATTTCACTGCTAATGCTGACGGGGCAGATTCTCTAGAATAAGGGTCTGCATCATCAAAACCTTCGGCACTTTCTAAGACCGTAGTAGCATCTTTTGCCGTCAAAGCAAAAATAGAAACACAATCGAGCGTTCGACAAGCTGGCACAACACCAGATGTACTTAATAATCCGCAACTCGGCTTCAAGCCCAGTAAATTATTGAATGCGGCAGGCACACGACCAGAGCCTGCGGTGTCAGTACCTAAGCTAAAACTGGCCATTCCCAGTGCAACAGATACCGCCGAACCAGCACTAGAGCCTCCAGAAATATAAGTAGGATCAAAGCTGTTTTGGCAGGCGCCATAAGGTGAACGCGTTCCTACCAAGCCTGTTGCAAATTGATCCAAATTCGTTTTTCCTACAGGAATAGCGCCAGCATCAATCAGTTTTTGAACCACAAATGCACTTTTTCCAGGCGTGTAAGCATATTCAGGACAACCAGCAGTAGTTGGCACGCCAGCCAAATCAATATTATCTTTAATCGCAAAAGGAATCCCGTACAAAGGAAAGTCTGCAGGATTTTTATTCGCCAACTGATTGGCATACACCATCATTTCATCTACGCTCAAACGGCGTATCCAAATATGTCTTGAATCGTGATCGCCGATTTTGCTATCGAGTTGCTTAACTAATTCGGCGGGACTGAGCTCGCCAGATAAGTAAAGCTCTCTTAAATGTGCAATTTCTAAATTCATTTTATTATTCCTTATGTTCTGCGATGACAATCAATTGCTGACCTGCTGCTACTGACCCACCTTCTTGGCAAAGGACATGGGTGACTTTTCCAGAACATGAAGAGGTCACTGAGATTTCCATCTTCATAGACTCAACCACCATAACCACATCACCTTCGTTGACTTTGTCACCGACATTCACCTTAATTTGCCATAAATTTCCCGCCACGTGAGAACTCACCACAGCGCTTCCATCTGCAAGTTCAAGTGATTGGGCAACATCCTGTCCCACCTCATTCTCATTGCTGTAATTCGCCTGGCCAGAAGCAATCCAGCGCTCACGCTCAGCCTCAAAAGAAGCTTGTTGTTGTCCTTTGAACGTCGCAATAGACTCTGCTTCTTTTGCTAAAAAATCGTTGTAATCTTTCAGCTTAAAGGTTTGCTCTTCAATCTTGAGTTGAAATTTCCCACGCGGAAAATCTTCACGCATTTTTAATAACTCAGCTTCTGTCACTGGATAAAAACGGATTTGATCAAAGAAACGCAATAACCAAGGTTTTCCATCCTTGAAATCTTTGGTTTGGTTCCAGCGGTTCCACATTTGAATAGTTCTACCAACAAACTGGTAGCCACCAGGGCCCTCCATGCCATAAACACACATGTAGGCGCCACCAATCCCCACCGCATTTTCTGGGGTCCAGGTTCTAGCAGGATTATATTTAGTGGTCACCAAACGATGGCGGGGATCAACTGGGGTTGCCACTGGGGCACCAAGATAAACATCGCCTAAGCCAAGGGTTAAATAGCTCGCGCCAAAGACAATTTTTTTAACCTCTTCAATACTATCGAGCCCATTAATACGGCGAATAAATTCAATATTACTTGGACACCATGGCGCGTCTTTACGCACCGATTGCATATACTTTTCTATCGCCAACTTGGTTGCCGCGTCATCCCAGGACAAAGGCAAGTGCACGATACGGGTTGGCACTTCCATTTCTTCTATGGCTGGTAGCATCGCCTCAGCTGACTTGAGAAGTGTGAGCAATTGTTCTACTGGCAAGACCAAACTATCATAATGCACTTGTAGAGAACGAATCCCTGGGGTGAGATTCAAAATGCCTGGAACCTCCTGTTTTTCTAGCCACTGCATCAGCGCGTGCGTACGGAAACGCAAGTTCAAATCCAAGACCAATGGGCCGTACTCAACCAACAAATACTTATCCCCCGCTTGACGATAGACCACCTTGACCTGAGTATCGGTCGCTGGAATTTCGCCTAAGATCGGACTAAATGAAATTGGCTCTGAAGAAACGACTTTGTGCAAATCAGGTGTTAGCGTTTCAATTTCGGCGTTTTGCGCTTGCTCTAACTGCTTTGCCTCGTCTTGTGATAACCGTTTAAAACGTATTTTGTCGCCCGCTTTTAATTGGCCCATTTTCCATAATTCAGCTTGCACGATTGTCGCTGGGCAAACGAAGCCGCCCAAGCTTGGTCCATCAGGGCCCAAGATCACTGGCATATCGCCAGTAAAGTCCACAGTGCCAATGGCATAGGCGTTGTCATGAATATTAGATGGATGTAATCCCGCCTCGCCACCATCTTTACGCGCCCACGTTGGCTTAGGGCCAATTAAACGAATCCCCGTTGTATTAGAGTTGTAATGCACTTCCCAATCGGTAGAGAAAAACATCTCAATGTCTTCATCGGTGAAGAAATCAGGGGCGCCATGCGGTCCATATAAAACACCGATTTCCCACGCGTTGGTATAAGGAGGGCGCATCTCTAATGGAAGCGATTG
>CAJBIA010000051.1 GCA_903953055.1 uncultured Methylophilaceae bacterium | reverse complement strand
TGGTCACATGTCCTCACTGAAACACTATTTCCCCATATTAGCCTAGATGCCAATTACGTCCTTCTGGTCGTGGGCGTGTTTGGCACCACCATCAGCCCTTATCTCTTCTTCTGGCAGGCTTCCGAGGAGGTGGAGGATATCGCAGACATCCGAACTAGGCACGCCCTAATTGAGCGGCCGGATCAAGCCAATAGGCAGCTTAACCGCATCCGTCTTGATACCATCATGGGGATGGGGTTCTAGAACGTGATCTCCTTCTTCATAATCTTAACCACCGCTGCCACCTTATTTCCGGCTGGTCTCCACAACATCCAAACCTCAGCAGAGGCCGCCGCGGCTTTACGCCCAATTGCGGGGGAATTTGCGTTTCTATTATTTGCGCTAGGGATCCTAGGGACTGGGCTGTTGGCCATCCCGGTCTTAGCGGGTTCTGCCGCCTACGCGGTGGCAGAGATCATGCACAAGCCGGCAAGCCTTAAGTTAAAGGCCTCATCCGCAAGACACTTCTATGGCGTGATTGTGATTGCCACCCTCATTGGCGTAGGGCTTGATTTTAGCGGGATCGACCCGATCAAGGCGCTGATTTGGAGCGCGGTCATTAATGGAATAGTTGCGGTACCGTTGATGTTAGCCGTGATGCACATGTCATCGTTACCGGAGATCATGGGGAATTTTACGGTGACAGGTAAAACGAAGCTGTTTGGGTGGTTGGCAACGGGCCTAATGACACTCACCGCCATCATCTTAGGCGTCGTGAATCTAATTTAAGCGCTTGACGCTAGTCCTTCGAAAACAGCCCGCCAATATTGCGGACGCCCTTGAGCGCCGCCCAAGAACTTAATAGTATCCTGGTCGCCTTCATGGGGGTGAATATCGCAAAAAGTGCACCCGCGCCTAAAATCATGCCGGGGTTATTCTTCACAAAGCGCGTGGCCGCGAGCCCCCTATCTACCCACTTGAGTCTCACCTGCCACTGGGCGCTATGAAGGGAAAGGCTTTCGCGCTGGAGTGCAGCCTCTGCTTGGAGCCGGGTTTGTTTCTGATTAAGGTGATGTAGCTTTTGATGCATGCTACTCATCCGACT
Organism: uncultured Methylophilaceae bacterium; assembly: GCA_903953055.1. Lineage (GTDB taxonomy): Bacteria > Pseudomonadota > Gammaproteobacteria > Burkholderiales > Methylophilaceae > Methylopumilus_A. Next base: position 601 of record CAJBIA010000051.1, on the reverse strand, counting down.
TGAGTGTTTTGTAGTCTTTCGCGAGTTCTGTGAGGCTCGCCTCGAACGTCGCGGGCATTCTTTTGAGCGCCCTTAACACACGCCATAGATAAATGCTGCCGACCAACAAAAAGAGACCAGTCACACTACCCAAGGCGATAAGACGGTGGGTATCCCAAAAGATCACCACCACAAACAGGGCTAGGAGCAGAGCGCCGAAGCACAAACAGAAGAGCGCGACCAGCACCATCATGAGCACGGAGACTGTTCGCTCACGTGCAATCTCAAGGTCTGTTGATAATAAATTGAGTCGATTGTGGGCAATCGCCACCACAAGACTAGAGAGTGACTTCAGCGAGCCCAATAAGCCTTCAGCGCTATGTTGCGTGTTTTCAGCCATGGAATTAACGGCGACTCACTAACAAGCCAATGACAAGGCCAACGCCAGCCGCAATGCCTACCGCCTTCCATGGGTTCTGTTGCACGTAGTCGTCGGTCACCTTGACCGCCTCGCGACCTTTTTCAATCAAGTCCTCGTGCAAGTCTTCGAGCTTCTCTTTTGCAGAAGCGAGTGAGCTTTCCGCTTGCGAGCGGAGCTGATCGACCTTCTCACCACCCTGAT
>CAJBIA010000050.1 GCA_903953055.1 uncultured Methylophilaceae bacterium | reverse complement strand
TGGGATGTATATCTATGCGGGAGAGGATCTGCCGATGGTGGAAATGAAAGAAGAGAAGGCAGGTCAGGAGTCCGCTAAAGCCAAACCCATCGAAGCCCCCAAGCAATCAATTACCCCAACTGCTGGGGCGTTAGAGGCCTTCAGCACGGACGAGAAAGATCTGCTCGCGAGAATCGCGGAGGAAGTCACAGAACTCATTCAACTAGAGGAAATAAGACTCGCGCATAACAGGTGTGAGTCACTCGATAATGATGAGAAAGTTGCGCTATGGAGCCTACTCGACAGCCGGACAAGAAGTGCGCTCAAAAAATATAAAAGCCCACCTAATCCATAAATGGGCTCTCTTTAGCGCGCTTAATTAGCGCTTCAAGGATTGCATATCGATTACAAATCGATATTTCACATCACTTTTGAGCATGCGCTCATAGGCTTCATTAATCTTTTGAACGGGAATTAATTCAATATCAGAAGTAATATTGTGCTCCGCACAAAAATCGAGCATCTCCTGCGTTTCTTTAATCCCGCCAATGAGCGAACCGGCCAATTGACGTCGTTTAAAAATCAGGTTGGCAATGTTCGGGCTTGGATGCGGTCCATCAGGCACCCCAACCAAACACATCGTCCCATCGCGTTTTAATAGAGCCATGAATTGATCCAGATCATGGGGAGCTGCGACCGTATTTAGGATAAAGTCCAGACTGCCCGCCATCTTCGCCATTTCATCTGCATGCTTGGAGATGACCACTTCACTGGCCCCCAACCGTTTAGCATCAGCTGACTTGTCAGGAGATGTCGTGAACAGCACCACATGCGCCCCCATCGCGTGGGCAAGCTTAACACCCATATGTCCAAGTCCACCCAAGCCGACAATCCCAACACGGTCGCCCTTTTTGATCTTCCAATGACGCAGTGGTGAGTAAGTAGTAATGCCGGCACACAGCAAAGGTGCCACAGCCGCTAACTCTAGCTTCTCAGAGACGTGCAATACAAAGCGCTGATCTACCACCACGTGATCTGAATAACCTCCATAAGTGTTTTGCCCAGTGTGTTGGTCATGGCTGTTATAGGTAAACACCGTCGACTCACAAAACTGCTCTAAATCCGCTTGGCAGTCTGGGCAAACACCGCAGGAGTCGACCATACAGCCTACCCCAGCTAAATCCCCTACATTAAAGCCTTTAACACCAGTGCCCACATGAGTGATACGACCTACGATTTCATGGCCTGGTACCATAGGATACTTGGCATTTCCCCATTCGTTTCTGGCTTGGTGGATGTCACTATGGCAGACGCCACAGTACAAAATATCAATTTGAATATCTGTCGCTCCGACCTCTCTTCGTTCAAACTCAAAAGGACCAAGGGGTTTATTAGGTTCATAAGCGGCATAGGCAATACTTTTCTTCATTCTGTACTTTCTTAATATGACTGCTATTTAAATCAGAGTGTTCTACTAAAAATCTACATGCAATCTCACGGCACCAAAATCTACTGGACCGCGGTCTGCGTTGTAGCCTGGGTTCCACATTCTTTGGTAGTCTGCGGTGACATAAAAGTCCTTCCAGACATTCATGCTGTAATAGGTCTCAAAGATTTGTTCTGGTCGATA
>CAJBIA010000049.1 GCA_903953055.1 uncultured Methylophilaceae bacterium | reverse complement strand
GGAGATGGGTCGATCAACTATGCGCCGGGTGCTTCGTCAAGCGGGGAAACCGGTTCTGACGAAGCTAGTAAACCCGGCAATCCGCGTATTTTTGAGTTGCAATCTCAGGTCTGGATCAAGGATTTGGGATAAAGAAAACCAAGAGTTTGATCACATTCAACAGTTGAACTTTGAAGTGAGTTCTCAATGAAATTTGGTAATGATTTTCTGGATTACCAATTTTTTCCCAGGCTTGGATGGTGTTGCCGAACCATATATGTTTTGGCAGTCTTTCTTTTATCGTTGGTTTTGTTGCCGACTCGACTCAGTGCAAGTGTTTCCGCAGCCGATTACGAACGTGGACTCAGTCTCCGAGAGAAGTATCAAGGCCTAGTTCTTCATCTGCCGGATAGCGTCGAGTGGGTCGACGGAACCAACCGCTTCGTCTATCGCCGGACGGTCCCCGGCGGGCATGAGTTTGTGCTCGTCGACGCGGAAAAGCAGACGCGTCAGCCAGCCTTCGACCATGCGCGTTTGGCAGAGGCGTTGAACAAGTCTCTTCCCGAGGTGCTTGGCCATCCCATAAAGCCTATGGCGCTGCCCTTTGAGCGGCTTCATATGGAGGCCAACGGAACAGCGTTGGAATTCGAGCGCGGCCCGGAGCATTGGCGCTGCGATCTAGCAGCGTATACCTGCGCGCGGCAGCCGATGCCGTTCCAGCCTCCATTTGCCGACGATGGCGGCGGCTATGACCAGACTCCGCCAGCAATCAACGGCGCTGCCCATCCCAGCGTTTCACCCGACGGCAACTGGCTGGCCTTCATCCAGAACTACAACGTGACTCTGCGGCCGGCGCACGCCAAGCCGGGCGAGGCAGAACGGCAGACGGTCCTGTTGAGCTGGGATGGGTCGGAGGGCAACTACTATGCGCTCGACACTCTGGCTTGGTCGCCGGACTCGAAGCATCTTGCGGCGTATCGCATCTGCCCCGGCTACAAGCGCGAGGTCCATTACGTTGAGTCTTCGCCGACAGACCAGTTACAGCCCAAGCACTCGACCATGATCTACCCTAAAGCCGGCGATGTACTAGCGCTCTATCAGCCGGTATTGTTGGACGTGGTGGCACGGCGCGCAACGCCCATCGACAATGCTCTCTTTCCCAATCCGTGGGGGTTGACTCCATTCGTTTGGTGGAAGGACTCGCGCGGTTTTACGTTCGAGTACAACCAGCGCGGACATCAAGACTATCGTGTGATCGACGTGGACGCAACGACCGCCAAACCACGCACACTGATCGACGAGGTGAGCCAGACCTTCGTCAATTACGGATCGCTTTCCAGCGACCCGTCCGAGCACGGCAAATACTTTCGCCAGGATTTGAACGATGGAGCAGAGATCATTTGGGCTTCGGAGCGGGACGGCTGGGAGCATCTCTATCTCTTTGACGGGCACACTGGTGCGCTCAAACGGCAGATTACGCACGGCGACTGGGTGGTGCGCGTTGTCGACCGCATCGACGAAGCCAACCGCGAGGTGTACTTCGAAGCCAGCGGCATAAATCCCGGTGAAGATCCTTACTATGTGCATGGCTACAAAATCGGTTTGGACGGAACCGGGCTGGTGGCGTTGAGTCCTGCCGCAGCCAATCACGAACTGAACTATTCGCCGGATGGCAAATACTACCTAGACACCTACTCGCGGCTGGATTTGCCGCCTGTGATGGAGCTGCATCGCGCCTCCGATGCCAGTCTGGCCATGACCGTTGAAACCGCCGACGATGCGCTATTGAAAGCCGCTGGGTGGCAGCCGGCCGAACCTTTTCACGCCCTTGGACGCGACGGAAAAACTCAGATCTGGGGAGTGATTTTCCGCCCCCTCGACTTCGATCTTCACAAAAAATATCCGGTTGTCGAGGACATTTATGCCGGGCCACAGGGCTCGTTTGTGCCCAAAAGCTTTACCACGCGCGTCGATCCGCTGACGGCGCTGGGTTTTGTCGTGGTGCAGATCGATGGCATGGGCACCAACAACCGCTCGCGCGCCTTTCACGATGTTGCTTGGCGTAATCTAAAAGACGCGGGCTTCGCCGACCGAATACTCTGGCACCAGGCTGCGGCAGCCAAGTTTTCCTGGTACGACATCTCGCGGGTGGGGATCTTCGGCACCTCCGCGGGCGGTCAAAACGCCCTAGCTGCGCTATTATTTCATCCCGAGTTCTACAAGGCGGCGGTGGCCAACTCCGGTAGCCACGACAACCGCATGGACAAAATCTGGTGGAATGAGCAGTGGATGGGCTGGCCGGTCGGCCCCTGGTACTCTGAGTCGTCGAATGTGGACAATGCTTGGCGCCTGCAAGGCAAGCTGCTGCTGGTGATGGGCGAGATGGACAAGAATGTCGATCCGGCCACGACGCTGCAAGTGGCCGACCGGCTCATCAAAGTCAACAAGGACTTTGATCTCTTATTCGTTCCCGGTGGCGGACATGG
>CAJBIA010000048.1 GCA_903953055.1 uncultured Methylophilaceae bacterium | reverse complement strand
GTCAGCGCCAGCAGCAGCGCCTGTTGCTTCCTCACCGACTGAAGAAAAAATATCAGGTCATACCGTTAAATCACCGATGGTAGGCACTTTTTACCGTTCTGCTTCACCAGGATCGAAAACTTTCGTTGAAGTAGGGCAATCGGTACAAGTAGGTGACACGCTTTGTATTATTGAAGCAATGAAGATTCTTAACCAAATTGAAGCAGATAAAAGCGGAACTATCACAAAAATATTAGTTGAAAATGCTGAACCTGTCGAATACGGCCAACCATTATTCATCATTGAATAAGCAACGGAATTATTATGTTCAGTAAAATAGTCATCGCCAATCGAGGCGAAATTGCCCTTCGTGTTTTGCGTGCTTGCAGAGAATTAGGCATTAAAGTAGTTGCTGTGCATTCTGAAGCAGATCGTGATCTTAAACATGTCCGTCTTGCTGATGAATCAGTATGCATTGGACCAGCCGCTTCTGCAGACAGTTATTTAAATATTCCCGCAATTATCAGTGCAGCTGAAGTAACAGATGCTGAAGCTATTCATCCTGGTTACGGCTTTTTATCTGAGAATGCTGATTTCTCAGAAAAAGTTAAGCAAAGTGGCTTTGTGTTTATAGGCCCTAATGCTGAAACCATCCGTATGATGGGCGATAAAATATCAGCTAAAAATGCTATGATTGCTGCAGGCATTCCTTGCGTACCGGGCAACAATGATCCGCTTTCTGATGATGAGCAACTTAATCTTCAGATGGCGAAAGAAATCGGATATCCCGTTATTATTAAAGCAGCCGGTGGTGGTGGTGGACGTGGCATGCGTACCGTACATACCGAATCAGCTCTAATTAGTGCCATTGAGATGACCAAAGCCGAAGCGGGTAGCGCATTTGGAAATCCTACCGTGTACATGGAAAAATTCTTAGAAGACCCACGTCATATTGAGTTTCAAGTACTTGCCGATTCTTTTGGTAATGCAATTCATTTGGGTGAACGAGATTGCTCTATGCAAAGACGTCATCAAAAAGTGGTTGAAGAAGCACCTGCACCAGGAATAACTGAAGAACAACGCAAAACCATTGGCGAACGATGTGCAAAAGCCTGTGTTGAAATTGGCTACCTAGGCGCGGGTACTTTTGAATTTTTATACGAAAAAGGTGAGTTTTACTTCATCGAAATGAACACGCGTGTTCAAGTAGAACATCCAGTGACAGAAATGGTCACCGGCTTCGATATTGTAAAAGAACAATTACGTATTGCTGCGGGTTTACCTTTATCAATTACACAGGACCAAGTAAAAATTACGGGGCATGCAATTGAGTGCAGACTCAATGCTGAAGATCCTAAAACCTTTATGCCCTGCCCTGGAAAAATTGATCAATTCCATATGCCTGGCGGCCCGGGTATACGTTGTGAAACGCACATTTATAATGGCTACAAAGTTCCACCTTACTATGACTCAATGATTGGAAAATTAATTGCTCATGGTGAAACACGTGAAGGTGCAATTGCACGTATGAGAACTGCACTAAGT
>CAJBIA010000047.1 GCA_903953055.1 uncultured Methylophilaceae bacterium | reverse complement strand
TGAAGATGCTTTTAGACAGGAGCTTCGTCTAGCGTTCATCTTGATTCCTTTGGCAGTGTATCTAGGCCATACGGGTATGGAGCGTGCCGTGATGATTGCCTGCGTCTTCTTGGTGATCATTGTTGAACTCCTTAACTCCTCAGTTGAAGCCACTGTAGATCGTATTTCCTTGGATCATCATCTGCTTGCTAAGCGCGCTAAGGATATTGGTAGTGCCGCTGTATTGATGAGTTTGTTGAACTTAGTGGTGGTTTGGAGCTTGGTGCTGTGTCCTTTCTTGTAAAAGAATTGTGACAATTCATATATCTGTCATAAATCGTCGCTAACATCAACCTATTAGCGACCGTCATCACGGCGCCATCATTAAGGCCGTTGCATTGAAAATCCTTTTTATTTCTGATGTTTATTTCCCACGCATCAATGGTGTTTCAACTTCAATTAGAACCTTTGTAAAACAAATGCAAGAAATGGGGCACACCGTCCACCTAATTGCACCTGATTACAAGGTTAAGACCGAGGATGAGGATTGGATAAAACGGATCCCCGCCCGAAGTATTTATTTTGATCCTGAAGACAGACTGATGAAATACGGCCTGGTCCTAGATGGGTTAATGGCACTGCGTAAGGAGGAATATGACATTGTTCATATTCATACCCCATTTGTCGCGCATTACTTGGGCCTAAAATTGGCACATTTATTAGATGTGCCTTGTGTTGAGACTTATCACACTTTCTTTGAAGATTACTTGCATCACTATCTTCCCTTTATCCCCAAAGGCATTGCAAAGCGCGTTGCACGATTTATTTCTCGTCGTCAATGCAATGCCGTGGACGCGATTGTCGCCCCTTCCCAGCCGATGCTAGATGTATTGCGTCAATATGGCGTGAAAGCAAAGGCTGAAGTGGTACCTACCGGTTTACAATCTCACAGCTTTGCACCAGCAGATGGCGCTGCATTTAGAGACAAATACGGCATTGCTGTTGACCGTCCGATGGCTTTATTTGTTGGTCGTGTCGCATTTGAGAAGAATATTAATTTCTTATTACGTATGTGGGTAGACCTCATCAAGAAACAGCCGGATGCCCTATTGGTCATTGCCGGTGAAGGCCCAGCTGAATCGAGTTTGCATCACCTAAGTAAAGAGTTAAATCTAGAAGACCACGTTAAATTTATCGGTTACCTGGACCGTAATACGGATCTCAATGCCTGTTATCAAAGTGCCGATGTCTTTGTTTTCTCATCGCTCAGTGAGACGCAGGGTCTTGTCCTACTTGAGGCCATGGCCCAGGCCACCCCTGTTGTGGCCATTGCTGAGTTAGGGACTAAATCGATCTTAATCGAGGGTGAGGGTGCCTTGATTGCGCCGCACGATGAAGCGTTTTTTGCAGAGAAGGTGCATGCATTGTTGAGTGATCAAACGGCGAGAGAAGCATTAGGAAAAGCGGCTTATCATTATGCAAAAACCCGTTGGACTGATAGGGCGCAGGCTGAACGCATGATTACCTTTTATAAGGATGTCACGACCTCGATTTAATGTTGAATAGCAAAATAAAAAAGCTGGCCTAGGCCAGCTTTTTTATTTTGTACTTGATTGTCGATTAACCAAATCGGCCAGTAATATAGTCTTCAGTTTCCTTGCGTTGTGGCTTCACGAAAATCTCATCTGTTTGCCCAAATTCGATCAGCTCACCAAGGTACATATAGGCAGTAAAGTCTGAGCATCGAGCTGCTTGTTGCATGTTATGCGTCACGATAGCGATCGTGTAGTCATTCTTAAGTTCATGGATCAACTCTTCAATTTTTCCGGTTGATATCGGATCAAGGGCTGATGTTGGTTCATCAAGTAAAAGAATGTCTGGTTTGTTTGCGATAACCCGTGCAATACATAAACGTTGTTGTTGGCCACCAGAAAGAGACAGGCCGCTCTGATTTAGTTTGTCTTTTGTTTCGGTCCAAATTGCTGCTTTTGTCAGTGCCCATTCAACTCGTTCATCCATTTGAGGCTTGGATAAGTTTTCATATAGGCGAACGCCGAATGCAATATTGTCGTAAATAGACATTGGAAATGGTGTTGGCTTTTGAAACACCATGCCAATACGTGACCTTAATAAATTAAGATCTTGTTTTGGGTTAAGAATGTTTTCACCGTGGAAATTAATTTCACCTTTAGCAACCTGATGCGGGTAAAGATCATACATTCTGTTTAGCGTACGAAGTAATGTTGATTTCCCGCAGCCAGATGGTCCAATAAAAGCAGTTACACGCTTATCCATCACGTTAAAATTAATATTTTTTAGCGCGTGATAGCTTCCGTAGTAGAAATTCAAGTCTCGAATTTCTAGTGCATTATTATTGGAATTTAATCGAGAGTCAGTGGGAGCACTTTTACTTTCTGACTGAACGTTTAATTTGATCTCCATACCCATTTATCCTTTATTTTTCTCACGTAAAAATACTCGCGCTAATATGTTCAAGCTTAAAACGCCAAGTGTAATCAATAGTGCACCGCCCCAAGCTAGTCCAACCCAGTTATCGTAAGGGCTCATCGCAAATTGGAATATCACAACAGGTAAGTTTGCTAGCGGAGCATTCATATTCACTGAATAGAACTGATTGCTTAGCGCAGTAAATAGTAGCGGAGCTGTTTCTCCACTTACGCGAGCTAGAGCAAGCAGTACGCCAGTCATCACGCCACTTTTGGCTGCTCTCAATACAATCATTAAGGATACTTTCCATTTAGGGGCACCTAAAGCGTATCCAGCCTCTCTTAAGCTGCCAGGAACAAGTCTTAGCATGTTTTCAGTTGTTCTAACCACAACAGGAATGGCGATAAGGGTAAGTGCCATGCTTCCAGCCCAGCCAGAAAAGTGCTGTGCTTGCGCTACGACTAGGGCGTAAACAAATAGGCCGATTACAATTGATGGTGCGGATAGCATGATGTCAGTCACAAATCGAGTAATCGATGCGATGCGACTTTTGTCACCGTATTCTGATAGATAAATCCCAGCCATTAAACCAATCGGAGTGCTAACGAGCGTACAGGATCCCACCATTAAAAGACTGCCGATGATTGCATTTTGTAGGCCGCCGCCTGCAGTGCCTGGTGCCGGTGTGCTGGCTGTAAACATTGCCCAACTAATTGATGAAAAGCCTTTGATAAACAATACGCTTAAAATCCATAATAGAAAGAACATGCCTATGATCATAGCAAGCATACATAGGGTTAATGCTATGCCATTGATGCTTTTTCTTTTTGCTAGTATTGATTTTTTAATGCTTAATGCGTCACTCATGATTTAGACCCTTGTTTCTTTTCCATTTGTATCAACATGAATTTTGCAAGAGATAGGATCGTGACAGTAATCACGAAAAGCGCTAAGCCCAATGCGAATAATGAAGAGAAGTGCAGTCCTGGCTCAGCCTCGCCAAATTGATTTGCCAACGTTGATGCAATGGAGCTTCCCGGGGCGAATAATGAAGGTAATATGCGCTGAGCATTGCCAATGACAAATGTTACTGCCATGGTTTCACCTAATGCACGCCCAAGTCCTAGCATGATTCCTCCAACCACCCCAGCTTTTGTGTAGGGGAGGACAATATATCTTGCAACTTCCCATGTTGTGCAGCCTAGACCGTAAGCCGACTCTTTTAGCATCGGGGGAACAATTTCAAACACATCTCGCATCACAGCTGCGATAAATGGCAAAATCATTAAAGCTAAAATTAATCCTGCACACAACATACCAATGCCGTTTGGGGCACCAGAAAACAATGTACCAATGTATGGAATCTTACCCAAAGTACCAGAAAGTGCTGGCTCAATATGGTCTGCGAAGACGGGTGCGAAAATAAATAGGCCAAACATCCCATAGATGATTGAAGGCACAGCGGCTAAAAGTTCTACCGCAATACCCAGTGGGCGGCGCAAACTAATAGGACATATTTCAGTTAGAAATAAGGCAATGCCGAAGCTTAAAGGGGTTGCAATGACAAGTGCAATGAATGATGAAACTAAGGTGCCATAAATAGAAATGAGGCCACCAAATTTTTGCTTGTTGATATCCCAGTCAGAACTGACAAAGAAGCCCAAGCCGAATTCTTTCAATGCAGGCATCGCATTGATAATTAAAGAAATGATAATTCCTAGCAATACAATTAATACAAACAAAGCTGAAAATTGAGATAACACGAGAAACAAACCATCTTGAAAACGCTGAACTTTTGATTTGCTTTCATTGCGAATTGTGGTTTTTTGGATGCTTGACATAGTATTCATAATTTCCGAGACTTTATTTTTAAATATAAGAAAAGCCCTTCAAAATAGGGCTTTTCTTATTTGTTAGTCAAACTAATTACTTCGTGATTACTTGTGACCAAACAGTTTTTTCAATGTAGTTAATTGTTTCATCTGGAAGTGGAACGTAGTCTAAGTCTGTTGCAAGTTGCTTACCTTGTTTAAGACCAAAGTCAAAGAACTTCATTACTTCAGCAGCCTTAGCTTTGTCTGAAGGGTTTTTGTACATCACAATGAATGTAGCGCCTGTGATTGGCCAAGCATTCGCACCTGGAGCATTGGTGATAAATGTAGCCATGCCTGGGAACTTAGTCCAGTCTGTACCTGAAGCGGCAGCAGCAAAAGTTGTATCGTCAGGAAGTACAAACTTACCTTCAGCATTTTGCAATGAAGCATAGGTCATGTTGTTCTTTTTAGCGAATGCATATTCTACATAACCAATAGAGTTTTTCACGCGAGTTACATTTGCTGCTACGCCTTCATTACCCTTGCCGCTCACTGTAGAAGTTGCTGGCCAGTTAACTGTTTTTCCAAAGCCAACTTCTTCTTTCCATGAAGGGCTCACTTTTGAAAGGTAGTTTGTGAAAATTGCCGTTGTGCCAGAACCGTCAGAGCGCGTTACAACGTTGATCACATTCGCTGGAATATTTACGCCAGGGTTTAGTGCAAGGATACGTTTATCATTCCAAGAAATAATTACACCTTGGAAAATCTTAGCTAATACGTCTGGAGAAAGCTTAAGTTCACCAGGTTTCACACCATCTAGGTTTACAACAGCTACAACGCCACCCACGATTGCTGGGAACTGAACTTGGCCTTTAGCTTGTAAATCATCAGCCTTAACAGGATCATCTGTCGCGCCAAAATCAACAGTTTTTGCGTTGATTTGTTTAATGCCGCCACCTGAACCAATAGATTGGTAATTTAAGTTGTTACCAGTTTTAGCTTTATAAGCTTCTGACCATTTTGACAAAACTGGGTAGATAAATGATGAGCCTGCGCCAGTCATTTCAGCTGCAGATACTGCCATCGTTGCAGTTGCTGTTGCTGTTAACAAAGCAATAGACAGCGCTTTTTTCAAATTGATATTCATGAACTTCTCCAAATTAAGGGCATTAAAAAACACTCTCTATTGTAGTTTTAATATGTTACATATTTATGACGTTTTTTGCGAAACAAAATTTGGCCGCTTCGACTAAGGTGATTGTATTTTTAGCTAACGACCTTTGGATGTATAATCTGGGGCCTTTTAACGTTTTTAAAGTCGTCATGGAAGCAGAACAACTCAATCAAATCGCCAATCGTTTGACCGACCTCGCCGAGCGCCAGCAAGCGCTTCGGGGGTATCTTTGACTTTGAGAACAAGCAGCAACGTTTAGAAGAAGTTAGTCAGCTTTTAGAGGATCCTAATATTTGGAATGACAATGATCGATCCCAAAAGCTTGGTAAGGAGCGGCGTGAACTTGAAGGAGTTGTAAAATCTCTTGTGGAGATTGATTCAGGGATTCGTGATTCCAGTGAATTGTTTGAAATGGCTAAAGATGAAGATGATGAGAGTACTTTACTAAGTATAGAAAAAGATAGCTTAAGCCTTGAGGCTGAATTAGAGGGCATTGAATTTAGGCGCATGTTTGCTAACCCGATGGATCCAAATAACTGCTTTATGGATTTCCAGTCGGGCAGTGGTGGAACGGAAGCGCAAGACTGGGCATCGATGTTGCTTCGGATGTATTTGCGTTACTGTGAGCGCAAAGGCTTTAAGGTTGAGGTCTTGGAGGAGTCAGAAGGGGATATTGCAGGTATCAAAAGCGCCTCATTAAAAGTTTCAGGTGACTATGCTTATGGCTATTTACGTAGCGAATCTGGCGTCCATCGTTTAGTACGTAAGTCACCATTTGATTCAGGCAACCGCCGCCATACTTCTTTCGCCAGTGTTCAGGTATTTCCTGAAATTGATGATTCGATTGAAGTTGATATCAATCCCGCGGATTTACGTATTGACACCTATCGTGCCAGTGGTGCGGGTGGGCAGCATATTAATAAGACGGATTCTGCGGTGCGTATTACCCATATTCCTACGAATACGGTGGTTCAATGTCAAAATGACAGATCACAACATCGCAATAAAGCCGAAGCGATGAATATGTTAAAGGCTCAGCTTTATCAGCTAGAACTTAACAAGCGCAATGAAGAAAAGCAGGCCTTGGAAGATGCTAAAACAGACATCGGATGGGGACATCAAATTCGCAGTTACGTGTTAGATCAATCACGTATTAAAGATTTACGTACCAATGTTGAAATTGGTAATACGCAAGGGGTGCTTGACGGCGACCTTGACCCATTTATTTCTGAGAGTTTAAAGCAGGGAGTTTGAAGTGACTGAGCATCTAAATCCGCCATTGCAAGACGAGAATCATGTAATTGCCGAAAGGCGTGAAAAGCTGAAGGCAATCCGTGCCAACGGGGTAGCGTTTCCGAATGACTTTAAACCAGAACACTTTGCTGCGAAACTCCATCAGCAATATGGCGATCTCGGCAATGAAGTGCTTGAAGGTAAATCTGTGACCGTTAAAGTTGCAGGTCGAATGATGCTCAAGCGCGTGATGGGCAAAGCAAGTTTTGCGACGCTGCAAGATCGCTCGGGTCGCATTCAACTCTTTATCTCTAAAGATAATCTTGGCGAAGATATTTACGAGTCCTTTAAACACTGGGACTTGGGCGATATTGTGGCGGCTGTTGGCGTGGTCTTTAAAACTAAAACCGGTGAGCTATCGATTAAGGTGAGTGAGCTCCGCTTGATGACAAAGTCATTGCGCCCCCTCCCAGAAAAGTTTCATGGCCTAGCTGATCAGGAGATCAAATATCGTCAACGTTATGTGGATATGATTGTTTCTGAAGAAACACGTAATACTTTTAAAGCTCGTAGCAAGATTGTTTCAGCGATTCGTAGCTTCATGGTTGAGAATGAATTCTTGGAAGTTGAGACGCCGATGTTGCACCCAATTCCTGGCGGTGCGTCAGCTAAGCCATTTGTCACCCATCACAATGCGCTTGATATGCAAATGACCCTGCGAATTGCGCCAGAGCTTTATTTAAAGCGCCTAGTTGTAGGTGGTTTTGAGCGGGTGTTTGAAGTGAATCGTAATTTCCGTAACGAGGGTGTCAGTGTTAGACACAATCCAGAATTTACCATGATGGAGTTTTACGCGACCTATACTGATTACAAGTGGTTGATGGATTTTACTGAAAATTGTATCCGTGCTGCAGCGATGGCGGCTTGTGGGACAGCGACACTGCAATACCAAGGGCGTGAATTAGATTTTAGTCAGCCATTCCAGCGACTCACAATTGTGGGGGCGATTAACAAATATGCGCCTCAATACTCGCCTGAGCAGTTGGTAGACGCAGTGTTCTTAAGAAAAGAGCTGCTTAAGTTCGGTGTAAAGGCGTTCGATCACGCAGGCTTGGGTGCTTTGCAATTGGCTTTGTTTGAAGAAACCGCAGAGAGCCAGTTGTGGGAGCCAACCTATATTATTGATTACCCAATCGAGGTTTCACCATTAGCACGTGCTTCAGATAACAACCCTGAGATTACAGAACGTTTTGAGCTCTTTATTACTGGCCGTGAAATTGCTAACGGCTTCTCTGAGCTCAATGATGCTGAGGATCAAGCAGCCCGTTTTCATGCACAAGTAGCCGCAAAAGAAGCTGGGGATGACGAGGCGATGTATTACGATGCTGACTTTATCCGCGCCTTGGAATACGGCATGCCGCCAACGGGCGGCTGTGGTATTGGGATTGACCGTTTGGTGATGCTGCTCACTGATAGCCCAAGTATTCGTGATGTGATTTTATTCCCGCACATGCGTAAAGAGGCTTAAGCGAGATAAGATAAAGCAAGTCCTATCAAGCCGCAGGTGGTAATGACAATCAGTGTGTTGGCTTTAAATCTCGTCAGTGCAATAAATGCAATGATTGCAATCAAAAGCGCAGTAACGTCCAGTTGCTGCGCTTCATTTTTCCAGAAGGTCTGATACGCAAAGAACCAAGCCAAATTCAACATGACGCCAACCACGGCTGCCGTAATCGCAGTTAATGGGGCAGAGAGTTTGAGTTGGCTGCGGGTTGTTTCAATAAATGGCGCGCCTATGAAAATCATCACAAAGCTTGGCAAGAATGTAAAGAAAGTGGCGATGCCTGCCGTGGCTAAACCTGAAATCCAGAGCGGGACGTTGGGGAGTGCATGATTCACCCAGCCGCTCACAAAGTTAATAAAGGTGATCACCATGATCAGCGGACCCGGTGTGGTTTCGCCTAAGGCTAGCCCATCCATCATTTGTGTGGCCGAAATCCAGTGGTAGTGCTCGACAGCACCTTGATAAACGTAGGGGAGGACTGCGTAGGCGCCCCCAAAAGTCAATATGGCAGCTTTGGTGAAGAATAAACCCGTTTGGCTAAGGATGTGATCATAGCCGTATGTATGGCCGATCAGAAAAAAAGCCGCGCCACCAATCATTAGCCCCCCAAAAAACGTTTTTAATAGGCGAGCTAATTGATACTTTGCGTAATCAGGAATTGGGGTATCGTCATCAATAATGGCGGGCAGATGCGTTTGGTTCTTTTGTGATGGATGCGATGCTGTTTTGAAAGCTTGCGGCATCCAATGACTAGCCACCCAGCCAATCAATGCAGCAAAGCTGATAATAAATGGGAATGGTAATTTAAAAAAAAGAATACTTATAAATGAGAGCGCGGCTATCACTATCAATATAGGATGTTTTAGTGTACGAGTGCCAATGCGATAGGCGGCAAACAGAACAATTGCGACAACTGCGGGCTTGATTCCGCTGAATATACTTTTAATGAATGGGGCGTCACCATATTGCATATAGATGAAGCCAAGGCCTGCCAGAATAAAGAATGAAGGCAGAATGAATGAAAGTCCAGCAATGAGGCCACCTAAGGTTTTATGCATGAGCCACCCAATATAAATCGCCAGTTGTTGTGCCTCTGGTCCGGGTAATAGCATGCAAAAGTTAAGCGCATGTAAAAAACGCGCCTCTGAAATCCAGCGTTTTTCGATCACAAGCTCTTGATGCATAATAGCGATCTGCCCGGCGGGGCCGCCAAAGCTAATAAACCCAAGTCTTAGCCAGTAAAGCAAAGCTTGCTTGAACGTGATGCGTTGTATTTTCATATTAGTTATTAGTTTATAAAAAACAAGTATTTTTAATTGTTGAGTGGTCTTGATAAAACTCAATAGATTAGTTAATAAGTGTATCAGGGAAGCTTAAGGGAGTGACTCGGGAAATGGAAAACAAAAAAATAGTAGCGTGAAATAAGAATCATTAAGTATTGGCTCAATTGGATTGGCTTTATATGCAAGTGGAATAAGGGCTCGAGAGGCGATTGTTGTATTTTTGCAACAAAATTTAACAAAAACACTTCCTGTCATCAAAATGTAACAAACTAGCTCCATAATCGCGCCGGTACTAGAGGTTTAGTTAAAGAATTTATGTTTTCTTACTTAGGAGTTATTATGAAATCTATGAAAATGCGTGGCATTGCTGCTGCGGTAACTGGTGCTTTGTTATTCGGCTTCGGCGCGAATGCAATGGCTGATTCATCTGTTGATATTGTTAATGCGCTTGTTGCTAAAGGCGTGTTGACTGAAGAAGAAGGTGCTTTGATTACTAAAGGCGCTAAAGAAGAAAAAGCTGCAAATGCTAAGGCAATCAAGAAGGCTGGTAAATTGTCAGTTTCTGATGCGATTGACAACGCTAAGATCTACGGTGATATCCGTGTTCGTGCTGAGAACAGAACTGCTGACGGTTACATTGGTGGTGTTAACGGTGGATCTTATTCATTATCACGCGGACGTTATAAAGTTAAATTAGGTGTTGAAACTACCTCAGGTAATTTCTATACAGATTTTGCATTGGCTGGT
>CAJBIA010000046.1 GCA_903953055.1 uncultured Methylophilaceae bacterium | reverse complement strand
CCTTTACCTGCAATGGTGTCCGGCGTGAAAAAAGCACTTTCTAAGAAAATATCTTGGGTGCTGTCTGAAACAGCTGTTAACTCACCACCCATGACCCCAGCAAAGGCAATGGGACCATTTTGATCAGCAATGACTAGTATGTCTTTGTCTAACTTCACCGTTTGCTGATTGAGCAACACAATGGACTCTTCTTGACTGGCCCAACGCACATCAACATCCCCGCTTAACTTAGCCGCATCAAAAGCGTGCATGGGCTGACCAAGCTCAAGCAACACATAGTTGGTAATATCGACAATGGCGCTGATGCTATGTAAACCGCTACGCTCTAGGCGACGTACCATCCAATCTGGCGAAACAGCCTGTGCATTCACGCCATGAACTAGGCGACCAGCATAAATCCCACAAGCTTCTTGATCCGCCACTTGGACTGTTTTTTTAGCCTCAATGCTTGCCTGAACCGGTTCAACATTAGGTAGGGTTAATGCAGCCCCTGTCAGGGCGGCCACTTCACGCGCAATCCCCACAATGCTCAAACAGTCACTACGGTTTGGCGTGAGCTTTAGGGTAAAAAGCTTATCGTTTAATCCAAGGAATTCACGAACATCTTGGCCAACGATGGCATTTAGTGGCAATTCAAGGAGGCCTGCGCTCTCGGCAGCCAAGCCCAATTCTTTTTCAGAACACATCATCCCAAACGATTCAACCCCGCGGACCTTTGCCTGTTTAATCTCAAAGCCTGGCAAGACCGCGCCAACCAATGCACACGGCGCTTTAAGCCCAACTCGGGCATTGCTTGCACCACAAACAATTTGTAGAGGTTCAGCGTAACCAACATTCACTTTAAGCACTTGTAAGCGATCGGCATCTGGATGTTTCTCGGCACTGATAATTTCTGCAATCACCACCTGAGTGAACACAGCGCCTACTGAATCCAATCCCTCAACCTCTAAGCCCGCCATCGTTAATAAATGGCTTAGCTGATCGGTGTCAATTTGCGGGTTGGTGTACTCACGTAACCATTGTTCAGAGAATTGCATAGTTATCGCCCAAATTGCTGCAAGAAGCGCAAATCGTTATTAAAGAAATGGCGCAAATCATTGACGCCGTAACGGAGCATGGTCAAACGCTCGACGCCAAGACCAAAAGCAAAGCCACGATACTTTTCAGCATCAATGCCAACATGTTTAAAGACTTCAGGATGCACCATGCCGCAGCCACCAATTTCCAACCAACCGCCATTCCAGCTCATGTCCATCTCTGCTGAGGGTTCTGTAAAGGGAAAAAATGATGGGCGGAAGCGCACTTGCAAATCATCACGCTCAAAGAAGCGCTGAAGAAAGTCCTGCACGACGCCTTTTAAGTTAGCAAAGCTGATGTTTTCATCCACCCACAAGCCTTCAACCTGATGGAACATCGGGGAGTGCGTTGCATCAGAATCCACTCGGTAGACTCGGCCAGGGGCAATAATTTTAAGCGGCATATTCGGCTGATTTTTCATCGCATCTTGCATGTAATGCACCTGCACAGGCGATGTGTGGGTTCTAAGCACATAATCTAGACTACCGTCCGCAGCATCGACATAAAAGGTATCGTGCATCGCACGTGCCGGATGATTGTCAGGAATGTTGAGCGCTGTGAAATTGTAAAAATCTGATTCAATTTCAGGGCCCTCAGCCACATCAAACCCTATGGAATGAAAAAGCGTTTCTATGCGTGCGAGGGTTAATGAGACTGGATGCAATCCACCTTGGCCTTGACCGCGTGCGGGCAAGGTCACATCTAAAGATTCACTTGCGAGCTGTAGGTTTTGTTCAGCCAATAATATGGCATCGCGGCGGTCCTTTAAGGCAGCCTCTACCGCTTGCTTCACCACATTGATTGCAGCGCCTGCGGCGGGACGTTCTTCGTTACTTAGCCGACCTAAGCCTTTGAGGGCTTCAGTGAGCGAGCCAGACTTACCCAAATACTTGGCTTTAGCCTGCTCCAAATCATTAATGTTGGCGCAAGCACTAAAATCACGTTGAGCTTCAGGAATTAGTGACTCTAGGGATGTGTGTGCATTTTGCATATTGTTAGACCGATAGTTGACGTTATCAAAGTCATTATTCTTTGCCACTTAGTATGGCAGCGATTCAATAAAAAAAGGAGGCCAGAAGCCTCCTTTTCTTTCTTACCCTAACTAGGCAGCTGTGAGGCCAGCTTTTGCTAATTCAACAAATTTTGCAAATGCTGGTTTATCAAACACCGCTAAGTCAGCTAATACTTTACGATCCACTTCAATCGCGGCTTTCTTCAAACCATTCATGAAACGGCTGTATGTCAAACCACATTCACGTGAACCAGCGTTAATACGCGCGATCCACAATGTACGGAATTGACGTTTCTTTTGACGACGGTCACGGTATGCGTATTGACCAGCCTTCATTACCGCTTGCTTAGCAACACGGTATACGTTTTTACGACGACCGCGGTAACCCTTGGCAGCGTTTAAAACTTTTTTGTGACGAGCGCGAGCGATGACACCACGTTTGACTCTAGGCATAATCTATCTCCTTATTGTGTTGGCATCATGGCGCGAACGCGCTTGACATCAGTTGGGGAAACGATCGCCGTGCCGCGTAGTTTACGCTTTTGCTTGGTGGTCTTCTTAGTCAGGATATGACGAAGGTGCGAATGGGTACGCTTTACCTTGCCATTACCTAAGAACTTAAAGCGCTTTTTCGCGCCGCTCTTGGTCTTCATTTTTGGCATTTTTTTCTCCTAAAGGAACATTTAAAAAGAGCGTTCGGGCATGCCTTTGGCCACGACGCTACAGCTTGGTACTACTTCTTTAAAACCCGCTTCACAGCGCGTTTGTATACTTTGATTACTTCACCTTCTTGTGTGGTGATAACACCATCACCATTTGGCGGCCTTCCATCTTAGGGAACTGCTCAACCACTGCATGTTCTTTCAAGTCAGCTTCAACACGCTTTAGCAAGGCCAGACCAAGTTCTTGGTGGGTAATCTCGCGCCCCCTAAAACGTAAAGTGATCTTCGCTTTATCGCCGTCTTGAATAAACTTAATAATATTCCGTACCTTGATGTTGTAATCGCCATCATCAGTACCTGGACGAAACTTAATTTCTTTAACCTGAACCTGCTTTTGCTTAAGACGGGCCTCGTGCTGACGTTTGCTTTCGGCATACTTAAACTTACCGTAATCCATCAAACGACACACTGGCGGAGAGGCTTGTGGTGCAATTTCAACCAAATCGATGTCAATCTCTTCAGCTTTAGCTAAGGCCTCACTCAGACTTACAATCCCAAGGGGCTCCCCATCCACACCTACCAAACGAATCTGTGGTGTTGTTATATCACCATTGATTCTTACTTCTTTGTCTTGAGCTATCGCAAATTCTCCAAAAATTACACCCTGTATTGAGTGTTTATTATAAAAAGCTAAGCCGCGCTACCTTTAGCTTCAACCTCGCTTTGCAAACGTTCAATAAACGCTTGCAAGGGCATAGAACCTAGGTCTTCACCTTTTCTGGTACGCACGGCCACTTGTCCGCTTTGCATTTCTCGCTCACCTGCGACGAGCAAGTAAGGGAGCTTTTGCAAGCTATGTTCCCGTATTTTATAGGTAATCTTCTCATTTCTCAAGTCCGATGCAACTCTAAAGCCATTTTTCTTAAGTTCAGACACCACTTGAGTCACATATTCAGCTTGCGCATCAGAAATATTAAGCACCATCGCCTGCACAGGCGCTAACCAAACTGGCATCGCCCCCGCATAGTTTTCGATCAAAATTCCAATAAATCGCTCCATCGAACCAACAATGGCGCGGTGTAACATGACTGGATGCTTGCGTGAGTTGTCTTCCGCCACATACTCCGCACCCAGTCGCACCGGTAAGTTAAAGTCGAGCTGGATCGTACCGACTTGCCACAGACGACCAAGGCTGTCTTTTAATGTGAATTCAATTTTAGGGCCATAGAACGCACCCTCTCCAGGCTGAAAATCAAAGGCCAGTTTATTTTGCGTCAATGCAGCCGCTAAGGCCTGCTCCGCCTGATCCCAGGTCTCATCTGAACCCACACGCTTTTCAGGGCGCGTTGAAAGCTTCACCAGCACATCGGTAAAACCAAAGTCGCCGTAGACCTGATAAAGCATTTGAATGAACGTCGCGACCTCTTCTTCAATTTGGCTTTCCATACAGAAAATATGGGCATCATCTTGTGTGAAGCCACGCACACGCATCAATCCATGCAAGGAGCCTGAAGGCTCATTCCGATGACAAGAACCAAATTCAGCCAAGCGCAGCGGCAAGTCACGGTAACTATGTAGGCCACTATTAAAAATTTGTACGTGCCCAGGGCAGTTCATCGGCTTCACCGCATAGTCGCGGTTTTCAGAAGCCGTTGTGAACATATTGTCACGGTAGTTCTCCCAGTGCCCAGACTTCTCCCACAGCGTCTTGTCCATGATGGTGGGTGTACGCACCTCTTGATAGCCGTAGTCTACAAATTTAGCGCGCATGTATTGCTCAATTTCCTGCCACAGCGACCAACCCCGGGGGTGCCAGAACACCATCCCTGGACCATCTTCTTGCATATGGAAGTAATCTAACTGCCTACCAAGCTTACGATGGTCTCGCTTTTCAGCCTCCTCCAACTGGAATAGGTGCGCTTCTAAATCTTCTTTCTTCGCCCAAGCTGTGCCATACACGCGCTGCAACATCTCATTATTGGAATCACCGCGCCAATACGCGCCGGCAAGTTTCATTAGTTTAAAGGCTTTCAATTTTCCTGTTGAAGGCACATGGGGACCACGACATAGATCAGTAAAGCTGCCTTCGGTATAAAGCGAAACATCTTGATCTGCGGGAATAGAGGCGATAATTTCTGCCTTGTAGTGTTCATTGATCGATTTAAAATAAGCCACTGCCTCATCCCGTGGCAACACCTGACGTGTCACTGGCTCGTCTTTTTTAGCGAGCTCGGTCATTTTATTTTCAATCGCGACTAAGTCTTCTGGGGTAAAAGCACGCTTATATGAAAAGTCATAGTAAAAACCATTCTCAATGACTGGCCCAATTGTGACCTGCGCATCAGGAAATAGCGTCTTAACAGCATATGCAAGTAAATGTGCAGTGGAATGACGAATAACCTCGACACCTTCGACATCGCGCTCAGTAATGATGGCCAGGTCTGCATCCTGTTCAATTAAGAATGACGTATCGACAAGGCTTCCATTAACCTTCCCTGCCAGTGCTGCACGCGCCAATCCGGCGCCAATACTGGCAGCCACCTCAGCAACAGTAACTGGGCGTTCAAAGGGACGTTCTGAGCCGTCAGGCAATCGAATTATTGGCATACTTATGACCACT
>CAJBIA010000045.1 GCA_903953055.1 uncultured Methylophilaceae bacterium | reverse complement strand
GAACCATGCCATGTGATAACCCCAATCGCCGCCTTTAGCGATGGCAGGACCATGGTGCGGACAAGCATCAATTTTCCAATTCCCAAAACTTGCTCGATGGATTTTAGAATTTGTATCACTGGGGTTTACTTTAGCCATCGCATGATCGCGCACACCCGCATCAAACAAGTGACGCCACATCATCACAGCTTCGCCCTGTTCATTAGCGATCATCGCAATACGACAGCACTCGCAACTACTATCAGCAACCTTATGTTCTGCACTAAAACTAGCACCCGAATCATCAGAAACCGCATAATAAATAGCCGCACCATCATATAATTTTTGCGTTTTTTTAGCGGCAATCAAATCACGTTTATCCACCCAAGCCACATAAATTCGCCCCGATGGGGAAACAGCTAGCGCATCAAAACGATGGGTAATTTCAGCACGATCTTGATGAACAATCATTGGTGGTGAGAAAGTTTTACCTCCATCAATAGATCGAGAAAACCAAATATATCCGCTATAGGGGGTTGGTAGGGCTTGCGTCCAGGTCACATAAACATTGTCATTTTTAGCGATTGCAATTTTTGGACGCGCATCTCCATCAGTCCCAATTTTTTGGGCTTGCTGGTTAAGCTTAGTCTGCTCTGAGAAGACAAGTGGCGACAATGCTAGCGCCTTATCTACGAGGACGAATCCATCTTTAACACTCGCGCGCCAAATTTGACCATGTGCATCCAGCGCCACAGAAACCGCCAATGGCGGTCCATGGTCGTGACCTTCATGGGCGCTTGCGCACATGCCAATACTCATGATTACAAGTGCACAGAATATGAGGCTTAAAGATTTCATCATTACCTATTATACAAACTTAATAATCAAATTTAATTTGCGCATATAAAGTTCTTTGCGGCAAAGGATGTGAAACATAAGCCTTATAGTTAGTGAGATTATCAACCCCAACGGATGCTAACCAGCGATCTGCAAACTTGTAATTTGCCTTTAAATCCATCAAAAAGTACTGACTCGCTGCTTTATACGTATCAGGATTAACATCGGAATTATCCAAGTTAATATACTGCCTGCCGCTATATCGTGCGCCAACACTCAAGGTGAGATCATTATTCACATGATAGGTTGCAACAGCCTTATAAAGCTGTTTAGGAATACGCGGTGCTTTATTCCCTACATAAGCTGGTGCAGCATTATCCTGTAAGACTTTTGCATCGGTCCAGGTCCCATTGGCGTGAATATCTAAACCAGAAATTAAAACATTTTGCCATTCTGTGGCGATTTCCAGGCCATAGGTGCGAATATGATCTACATTTTGTGTGAATGTACATTGAGCATTACCGTTAACTGACGGGCAGGATGAAGTATTCACTGTTTGTGTC
Source organism: uncultured Methylophilaceae bacterium (assembly GCA_903953055.1). Lineage (GTDB taxonomy): Bacteria > Pseudomonadota > Gammaproteobacteria > Burkholderiales > Methylophilaceae > Methylopumilus_A. Next base: position 909 of record CAJBIA010000045.1, on the reverse strand, counting down.
TGTGAAAGTAGAGCATCGTACTTATGTTCATTAAAAGCGCTAACTCGCACCAACCCATCAGCAAATCGTCGCTCTGCAGTTAACTCTGCAGACAGCACTTCTTCTGGTTTGAGGTTAGGGTTGTTAATAATTGTTGTACTATTAGCAGTCAACTGTTGATAAAGCTCCGTGACTGTTGGGAAGCGGAAAGCTTGACCAAAGGCTGCTCTAAAACCCCATGCAGGTTGCGGCTCGAAACTGAGGGAAATTTTTGGTGAGAATTTGTTTGCAGATTTATCTTGGTAATTTGCAACAACTAATCCTGACTGATTACTACCATCAGTCGCCTCCCAAAATTCCTCACGCGCGCCTAAAGTCAGCGCCCACTTCGGATTAAACTGCCATTTATCCTGCACATAGATCGCCTGCGTTTGCGTATTGCCGTGAGAGGATGCATTAAAAGTGCCCTTACTCATCGCTGACCAATCACTGGTATTACTTGTGATGCTGCGAAGTTTGTAGTCATCAATATGATAGCCGAAGTCCACGGTATGATTTTCTGGGCGCAAAGTACCCCGAGCTTCAAATACGGTCCAGCCTGTTCCAGACAAATCAGTCACCGTTCCAGTTCGAGTGACATAAGGATTACCTGTCGATATTTTAGAGCTACTATTTAAGTCTTTGTTATAGTCATAGTCAGACAAAGACAAGTCCCAATCAAAAAAACTCTTGGTATTTGACTTGAGTTCCACTGCTTGCATGATATGCAAAGCATCTGTCTTACCGGGACTCATGGCAGGCAAAGTATATTTGCTGCCGTTAACGTTCACATCGCCAGCATAAACAGCATTACCGGCGCTATCTTTGAGATAGCTCTGCACGTCAGTCTTTCCATCGATGTTCCATAGACCTAGTGTGTAAGCTAGCTTG
>CAJBIA010000044.1 GCA_903953055.1 uncultured Methylophilaceae bacterium | reverse complement strand
TCATTTCAATATTGGCGCTCGGGGACGTACGCCTTTAATAGGGATGATAATGAAAAAAACTACGATAGCTGGCCTTATAGGCTTGCTTTTTTCTTTGCCAATTCTGGCATCAGAAACCTCGATTAATGCAAATGATGTCATTGTTACAGCCTCTCGCGTTCATGAAGATATTCAAAACATACCAGCTAACGTACTAGTCATTACACGGGAAGACATTCAAGAAATTAACTCAACCTCAATTCCTCAGATTCTGAGTCAACTAGGGGGCATAAAGATTAGTGGTATATCTCCAGGTCAGTTTAACCTGGGCTCAACTGTTGACATAGGCTCTTATGGAGAAGCGGCGAGTAGCAACACTCTTGTCTTAATAAACGGTCAAAGAATAACGCCTATTGACTCTAGCGCCCCAGCCTGGGAAATGATTCCTGTTGAATCAATTGAGCGTATAGAAATTACAAAAGGAGGGGCTGGAGTTCAATACGGAAATGGGGCTGTTGGTGGCGCAATCAATATTGTGACCAACGAGAACTTCCAAAACATCAATCGCGTGTCCGCCTCTTATGGAAGTTTTAACACGCAAACACTGAATGCACTTTTGCAGAACAAATTTAACGATACCTTATTCAAAGTTGCTGCAAATACTGAACATACCAACGGATGGCGCGATAATTCTGCGGCCACTGCATATGCGGCAAATGCGCGAGTAACACAACTCTTTGGGGAAAACAGTGTTTATCTAGATTTTTCTGGAAGTCATCGCTACTCAGAAAGTCCAGGTGGCGTAGTGGGATTGGTCGGCCAAGGAAATGCGCACGCCGCCAAATGGAATAATGTAGGCTCTTTCTTTGAAGGTGAAAATTACGGTGCCACCCTCGGTGGCATTAAGCAGCTAGGCTCAAACATGTTGCTAGAAACAGATGTTGCCTATAAGTCAGCTAATCTCACCTATATGGAGCCTAAAACTCCTGATAACAATAATTCTTACAATCGATGGAGCCTAACTTTCTCTCCTCGTCTAAAAATTGATTTCAATAAATTCGGGGATTTGATTACGGGTTATGATTATAGCCATGCTTATGGTAGCGATCGAAAGCTATCTAATGCTTCATTAATTGATAATTCTTTATATGCCATGTATCGCTTACCAATAGTGGACAATTTAGATTTTAATACTGGCTATCGTCATCAAATAGAAGATGCGACAACAAACGACAACGCATTAAATAACATGCCAACTGGCAGAAAAACTACCACCGCCGACGCATGGGACGCGAGTTTCAATTACAAATTCTCGCGCCAGGAAAAAGTATACGTAAAATACAACCAATCATTCCGATTCCCAAATATCGATGAGTTCTGGGGTGGGTATGGTGGCTATGATAGATTTTTTAACGGGGCATTACTAACACCACAAATTGATAAGACTCTTCAGGTTGGCGGGGATTTCTTAGTTGGTGGAAGCAAAATTACGGCTTCTATTTACCATACAGACACTTCCAACCAAATTCGATACGAGTCTTTTTCAGGCCTCAATATTAACGATCCATATTTGATTGAGAGAAAAGGTCTGTATTTGAGTACCGCTTCATCAATCAGCGATAAGTTGACTGTTTACAGCAACTCCAACCTGCAAGACGTTTCTTATAAAAACGGGCCGAATAATGGGCAATCAGTTCCCTTGGCTCCACACCTTACAATTAATGCGAGACTAAATTATAAAGTTGATCAAAATTGGTCGATTGGTTCAATAATCAATCATGTAGGCAACCAGTATTACGCAGGTTATCAAGATTATTACAACAATAGCTCTTTTACCTCAATTACTAATTTTCAAAACAAGATTCCTTCCTATACTGCCGCTGATATTTATGCCAGCTACAAGACCGACAAATGGGATGGGAGAATTACTATTAAAAATGTTGGTAATTCTCATTACGCAACATATGGAGGAATGGGCTATGTACACCTAAGTCCTGGCGCATCTTTTAGTAATTATAGCGACACTTATTATTACTACCCCAGCGACCCTAGATCTGTATTTGCCTCCGTAAGCTATAATTTTTAATGAAAACCTTTTTTAGAAGTTACAATGCTATTAAATATCAATGGAGTTAGTTATGCCTGAAAATACAAAAAATTCAACGTTGATTGCAATTGCTCTTGTTGCATTAATTTTACTCACACGCTCTAGCCATTTTGGAACAAGTGTTCTTTTACCTGATGCGACAATTGCAGCGCTTTTCTTAACTGGTATCTTTATGAAAAAACTACGTTGGTTAGCGATATCCATCGTAGTCGCTTTTGCTGTGGACTTTTACGCTTTAGGTTTCGCTGGCGTTTCTGACTACTGCATGTCTTTAGGTTATTGGGGCTTAATTCCGACATATGCCATGGTATGGGGCGCAGGGCGTTATATAGCTAAACAAGATCATCCGTTTGCTTTAACTGTTTTCGTCCCTGCAGCTTTATTAAGCACTAGCTTGGCATTTATCCTATCAAATGCTTTTTGGTATGCATTTTCAGACAAAGTAAATACATTAACAGTCATGGAGTTTTCACAACGAGTTGCTCATTACTACACACCGTACCTCAGTTACACGATTTTCTATATTGGATCTGCTTGGGTTGTGCAAGCAGCATTCAAAAAGTTATCTGTCGCTAATAACCAAATTGCCTAACGATTGACAAATCCAAGGCGTGTGACCCCATTATCTATAGCAATGTGGGTCACACTTCCGTAGTTCACTTCTACCATCGAGGCTTCTTGCAAAGGCTTCTTTAGCGCCTCAGATACTAGAGCACGAATAACGCCTGCATGAGTAAAGACTAAAGCTTGTGCGCTTTGATGGTGTTCTCCCAAGTCCTTTAAAAACTCTGACGCTCTTTGATGCAATTCAACATAAGACTCTCCGTTAGGGGGTGCTTGTTTAACGTGTTCATCAGACCACTCTCCCAAAAGTCCTTCAGGAATATCTGCCCAAGGTTTCATTTCCCAATCACCGAAGTTAAGTTCTAGCAGCCGTATATCTATCTTCAAAGAAGAGAAATTAAAATGTTCAATCGTTTTTTCAGCCAACCTTAAACAACGCTGGAGCGGGCTGCTGAATACTAATGGATCGGTCAAATGAGTAAGCTTAGGATTCAATAAATTGAACTCATCATTGAAACTGCTTCCAAGTTCAACATCTGCTTGGCCGTAACAAATATCAGATAAGACATTTGGCGCTGTGTGACGTACTAAATAGACATCCATCTAAAACCTTAAAAAACAATAAACAATGCACTGATTATTGCACAAGCCATAACCTATTGGACAAAAGGAGCAAACTTGAATTTATTTGAAGAGAAAAGCCAGCGGATCCAATCTTAGGGGTGCCAGAAGGCATTTAGTTTGCTATAATGCC
>CAJBIA010000043.1 GCA_903953055.1 uncultured Methylophilaceae bacterium | reverse complement strand
GCTTTTTCGAACGCTTCGTCGATGGTACCGACCATGTAGAAGGCTTGTTCTGGCAAGTGGTCACACTCGCCGTTCACAATCATCTTGAAGCCACGGATGGTTTCAGCCAAGGTCACGTATTTACCGGGCGAGCCAGTGAACACTTCAGCAACGTGGAAAGGCTGAGACAGGAAACGTTGAATCTTTCGAGCGCGGGCAACCGCCAGCTTGTCGTCAGGAGCCAATTCGTCCATGCCCAAAATCGCGATGATGTCACGCAATTCTTTGTAGCGTTGCAAAGTGCCTTGCACTGCGCGCGCTGTTGCATAGTGCTCTTCGCCCACAGCCAATGGGTCCAACTGACGGCTTGTAGAGTCCAATGGATCCACAGCTGGGTAGATACCGAGTGAGGCGATGTCACGAGACAACACAACGGTGGAGTCCAAGTGAGCAAAGGTTGTTGCAGGTGATGGGTCGGTCAAGTCATCGGCTGGCACGTAAACGGCTTGGATGGAAGTGATAGATCCCACTTTGGTAGAGGTAATACGCTCTTGCAAACGACCCATTTCTTCGGCCAATGTAGGTTGGTAACCCACAGCAGAAGGCATACGACCCAACAAGGCTGACACTTCGGTTCCGGCCAAGGTGTAGCGATAGATGTTGTCCACGAAGAACAGCACATCTTTGCCTTCGTCACGGAATGATTCCGCGATGGTCAAACCTGTCAGCGCAACGCGCAAACGGTTGCCTGGGGGCTCATTCATCTGACCGTAAACCATGGCCACTTTGGACTCGGACAAATCGTCAGAGTTCACAACGCCAGACTCCATCATCTCGTGGTAGAAGTCATTGCCTTCGCGGGTACGCTCACCCACACCAGCGAATACGGACAAGCCGCTGTGCGCCTTGGCGATGTTGTTGATCAGTTCCATCATGTTCACGGTCTTGCCCACACCGGCGCCACCGAACAGACCGACCTTACCGCCCTTAGCGAAAGGACACACCAGGTCGATCACCTTGATGCCGGTCTCGAGCAGTTCTTGCGAAGGGCTCAGTTCGTCGTAAGCGGGAGCCTTGCGGTGGATCGAGGCGGTCAGCGCTTGGTCAACCGGGCCGCGCTCATCGATGGGCGAACCCAAGACGTCCATGATCCGTCCCAAGGTGGCTTTGCCCACGGGCACCGTGATGGCAGCACCGGTATTGGTGACCATCAGGCCGCGGCGCAGACCGTCGGACGTGCCCAGCGCAATGGTACGGACAATGCCGTCACCCAGCTGCTGCTGCACTTCGAGCGTCAGGGCAGTGCCCTCCAGCTTGAGCGCGTCATACACCTTGGGCATGTGGTCGCGTGGAAACTCAACGTCCACCACCGCGCCAATACACTGAACAATCTTGCCCTGAACGCCTGCGTTCGTATGGGTGTTCTCATGAGCCATTATTTTTTGCTCCAAAAATTAAAATCAGACAGCAGCCGCACCCGCAACGATCTCGGAGAGTTCCTTCGTGATCGCAGCTTGACGCGTCTTGTTGTAAACCAGTTTGAGTTCGTTGATCACGTTCCCAGCGTTGTCGGTCGCGGACTTCATCGCCACCATGCGTGCCGATTGCTCGGACGCCATACTCTCAGCCACCGCTTGGTAGACCAAAGCCTCCACATAGCGCACGAGCAAATCGTCAATCACGACGTGCGCGTCCGGCTCATAGATGTAATCCCAGCTGCTGTGCGTTGCGCCTTTTTGCAGGTCTTCGGCCCGCAGTGGCAGCAACTGCTCAATCACCGGCTCTTGCTTCATGGTGTTGATGAAACGGGTGAAGCACAAGTACACCGCGTTGATCTCGCCATTCACATAAGCGTCCAACAGGGCCTTGACCGGTCCGATCAGCGCTTCCACATGGGGCGTATCACCCAGCTGCGTTGCCTGCGACACCACCTTGACACCAGAGCGGTTCAAAAAGCCCAGGCCTTTGTTGCCGATCGCAACCGCTTGCGCCGTCATTCCCGCGGTCTGCGCGTCGCGCAGCTTGTGGGTCAACATGCGCAGCACGTTGGTGTTGAGACCACCGCACAAGCCCTTGTCCGTCGTGACAACGATGTAGCCAACACCCTTGGACTGGTTGATCTCCATAAAGGGATGAACGTACTCAGGATTGGCTTTGCCAAGGTTGCCAGCAACTTGGCGGATCTTTTCACTGTAGGGACGCGCAGCACGCATGCGTTCCTGCGCCTTGCGCATTTTGGAAGCGGCGACCATTTCCATGGCTTTGGTGATCTTCTTGGTGTTTTCCACCGATTTGATCTTGCCGCGAATTTCCTTACCTGCTGCCATCACATGCTCCTTGGTTGGTCAGCGGGAATCAAGCGAAGGTTTTCTTGAAGGCGGTCAAAGCGGCGTTCAATTCGGCTTCAGCGTCCTTGTCCATCGCCTTGTCAGCTTCCAACTTGGCCAGAAGCGCAGCATGCTTGTCCTTGAGATAGGCTTGCATGCCGGACTCAAATTGCAAAACTTGCTTGACTTCAATGCTGTCGAGGTAGCCTTTGTTCACGGCAAACAAAGTGGCGCCCATCAAGCTGATCGATTGGGGGCTGTACTGGGCTTGCTTG
>CAJBIA010000042.1 GCA_903953055.1 uncultured Methylophilaceae bacterium | reverse complement strand
TACACACCGCCCGTATTACTTGCAACGGTTGTGGTGTATTGAATCGTCGTAGCAGCCGCAGCGTAATAGGTCGTTGAAAGACTTTGTGTAGCCGCCAAGGTTGTTAAGGATGCCGTAGCGGATGCCGTCCCATTGACCGTAGCCAATACTGTGCCAGCCGAACCAGCCGTAGTGGTCTGCACGGATGCCGTCACACGGTAGATTCCTGTTGCCAAGGTGGTATAGAGCGTAGTCGCGGCAACGCTGGACGATTGCGTCAGCAAACTGTACTGCGCCAGTTCCAGCGCCCCCGTAAAGTGAAGCGCAGTGCCACTCAACAGAGCCATAATTCCGTCAGGAGCGACATATGTGTAGGCAGATCCACAAGTGACTTGTCCAGCCGATACACCCGTCAGATAATTAGCCACCGTGGAGCTGACGGCGCTACTTCCAGAGAGGTTGATATTGACCACGCTGTTATTGTTTGTGGCAAGAAATCCGCGCAAAAGCGCAAGTCCGCCATTGCTCATATCCACGTTGGTGTAGGCGCCCGTAGCCAACGATTGGCTGTTGATGATCGTGAGCACGGTCGCCGCTGTGGAGCTGGTGGCGCTCTTGAACCTGGGAGTTCCGACTACATTGGTAAAAACCGGCGTTGCGCCCACGTTCAACGTCACCAAGGTATTCAACAGAATGGACATGTCGAAGAAGTGTTCATACCCTGATGTAAAGATTCCGCCGGTGATTGTCAGCGATCCGCCGATTCGCTCCGATTCAGTCGTGGAAGTTGCCGCATAGGTCAAGGTGCCAGTTGCCGTCGTGTAAAGATTCTCGATGTGAAAGGCTGCGTTCAACTGCACATTGCCCGTGAACGCCCATGTCGAGCCATTGCCAAAGATGGTCATGAGGTAGGCGGGGAAAGAGACATTGCCGGTATAGGTGTAGCTGGATGCGGTAGGCGTACTGTAAATCACAAACGGCCCCGTGGCACTGGCCACACCCGCCACAAGCTGTGTCAATGTCGTATACGGCAGCAATTCCGTTCCATTGGGCGTGTAGCTGTCGGTGCGCGTGCCGTCCAAATAAAACGAGGCCACTGACGAATTCGGATACGCGAAAGATGTGGTGCCAGCCGATGACTGGTAGGGTTCTGCTCCAGTGGTGCCGCCCGCCAAACTTGTCGCGACCGCCGTAGATCCGTAGTCCCCAACCTGAACTTGTCCGCTCATATTCTTACCTCGTCAGCAAAATGGTGACTGCTACTGTATTCGTGATCGAAACCACTTGTGCGCGAACATACTTTGCCCAGAAAGAAGGCAATTCCAGCCGACCGACATAGAAAGTATTCAGTCCCCCGGTCAGCGTGTTAATCGTCACGTAATGCGCATTGTCGTCTGTGTCGGCGGTTTCGATGTCAATTTCAAACGTTCCTGGATTGGCGCTGAATGACAATTCCAAGGACATGCCCCACGGATAGAAAGCACCGCGCTCGCGGCGAAGCTGGTAGGCAATGCTGGCCGTCCCTGCCGCCACGGTTTCGTTTTGAAAGAGAAACGCTTGGCGATTCTCATAAAGAAGTTGCGCTTGATCTGCTCCTGGATAACCTGGCATTACCAACCTCCAACGTTCAGTTGACCTTCGACCGTGGCATAGGGTTCGCCAAAGGCCGACGGGAACCGTTGCATCCGCGTAAAGTACAAATCCATCAAATTTCTGTCCATGTTGCGGACCATCTGCAGCCGGTTAGCATATTCAGCACGCGCGGCTTGTATTAGAAATTGCCAATTGGCTCCAGAGCCCCGCTCCATCTCATCGCCCTTTTGCGACTCTTTCCAGAGGTAGAGCATTTCGTAGGCACGCAGTTTTACCAGCTCTTCCGTTAACGGGTACGGCAACGTGTCGGAAGGATTGGTCAGCATCGGCCAATTTGCTTGGCAAGTGTAGGTGTAAGGCAGTTGCGTAATCGGGTGCGGCCATAGCTCATAAAGGATCTGGCCGTAGGTTGCCGAGCCGGTGCGCGTGTCTGGACCGTAGGGAATAACGTAGAGGGGCTCGTCAAAATCGGTCCGCTCCGCATCTTCATTCGCCAAGTCGATCTGCGTCTTGCTCCACCAATCGAGCTGGTTGTTGTTCGTGGTGTCGCGGATGTCGTACCAGCGCTTGAAGCCAGCCGGAGCCGGATAGTAGGCCTGATAGGCCATGTAGTGCGAATTAGTCTGCTGCGGCTCCATCCATGGCCGGTCCAGCGTCAGCACCACGGCGGAGGTGTTTGTCGCATTGAGGGCAATGACGTTATAAAGCGAATAATACGGAACGCGGATCTGATATTGGGTAATCAGCGGCGGGTTGGTGATCGTGGCAATCCATGCGGCCGAGGCCGTGGCGTCTCCGGTGATCGTGCTGGTGAAAGGCGTTACTGTGATCGTTCCGGGGCTGAGAAAGGTGGTTGTCGGCGAACCAAGAAGCGGTGGCGTCAACCACCCGCCCGTCTGCATTTGAAAACTCCAGACGTTTTCATTTTGAATGGTCTGCAAGGCTTCATTGAGCTTGGTTTTCACCAAGCCAAGATTGCAACCAGGGATGCCGAGAAGCTCTTGAACCATGTTTTGAAATGCCATGTCGCCCTCGCCCCCATGCCCTGTTTACTGCCAACCGTTCGCTGCCCGCCGTTACCTTTTCCCCTTGTTACCAAAACGCCCCCTGCGAGTGACCCCGCAAGAGGCGTTTGGTTTGTCTTCGGGGGAAAGACCTCGTTAAAACTGACCGACAAGCGCGGCGATTTGAAATACCTTTCCGGCAACCGCTGTTCCGCTCGCTTGCGCACCAGTTGAAGCAACGTAGTAATACAGATTCCACGTTTGCCTCGTGCCTGTTCCTGTCGGACCGGCTAGCGCAAAAATACTCCCGTCTGTCGACATGAACCCGCCGCAGATGGCATCAATGTAATAATTCGGAAGTGCAAGCGTAACCGCATCACCGGTCGAAGCGCTATAAGTAGCAGGTCCTGTACCGGTTCCGACAAAGAGGCCGCGTCTGCCCACAAATTCTGGATAGAGTGGACCGCCGCCAGTGCCTTTTCCGAGTGCTGTGAGAATCATGATTACTCCTTGCTGCGACTGCTCAATGGCATTGCGCGGGGGATGGTAAACCGACCCATCCCCCATCGCAATTAGTCCTGTACCACCGGAAGGTTCAACTGAATCTTGAACAAATTGCCAGTGCTGCCAGCGTCAATTGCCGTGCCAATGGTAGCTTGGGCATAGGTGGTCGTTCCGCTTACAACAACGCCAAGAGTTGTTGAGTTAACAAAGTCACCCGCAGTAACTGCACCACTGGCAAGGACTGTCGCTGTGCCCAATTCCTGAATAAACCCATAGTTTCCAGGAGTAATTGAGTTTAGGAACACAACTGCGCGACCGTCTTTCACCGGAGCTATGTCGTAACTGGTCACCAAGTTCGGCGTGGTGTTCAACTGCGCTGCCACCGTGCCAGGCGTGCCACCCGTAACCAGGGTGAAAGTCGGAGGTGCCGTATAGTTGAATCCGCCCTGCAGCACAGTTGCCGAGATCACCGTACCAGCCGAGCCGACCACAACCTGAATCACTGCGCCGGAGCCGCCATTTCCGAAATTGGCTGCAACGGTGTAAGTGCCCGCCGTCTGGCCGGAACCAGCACCCGTAATTACAACGGTCTTGACGGTGCTTCCGGCCCGGAGATAGCCGACCGTGCCGGTCTTCACATTGGCCGCAGTCGCGCCCGAATCTACCCGGATCAAGCGATACCGGCCGGAATACAGAAGGCCGTTGGTCGTATAGGAAGCGCTAGCTGCTTCCTCGTTGGTCGCGTCGAAAAAGTCGCCAAGATTCAGGCCACCAGC
>CAJBIA010000041.1 GCA_903953055.1 uncultured Methylophilaceae bacterium | reverse complement strand
TTTGAATGCTATCCCACTTGTTAAAGAAATCAGTTTTGGCAGGGAAGATTCTCGGACGATACATTTCGCCGATCCATCCTGTTTTGGAATGTTTAGTGGTGCCTGTCATTCGGCTTTCTCGGCCTCCTCGATCACGGTCTCGATTGCGGCGTCCAGGGCCCGCTTCTGCGGCTCTGTCAGCTTCTTCCAGGCTGCCACTCCCATGACTCGGGGGCAGCGCCACTCGAAGACGCCGATGAGTTGGCTGAGAGCCGCTACCCGGTTCATGCGGGGACTCGCCACAATCTGCTTGGCCAAGAGCATGGGACCGAAGCCGTGGTTGCCATCGATCAGCCAACTGATCCGTTCTGCCACCAAGGCGGGATCGGACGCCATGGCATCGAGGAAATTGGCCTGGCATTCCTTGCGGTCTTGCAAGGGCTCTGCGTTGATTCGCTCCTCGTCTCGGCGGGCCATGGCGAGTTCGTTGGCTTCGTACTGTGCTTGTGAGGGAATGGGCATGATGAGTTTCCTTTCGAGATGTAATTTTACCCACCTCCGAACGAGGTGTCAAGTTCATCTTTTTATTAGAGATCTGAAAGTCGCTCGACCTGGGCTCCCCGAGCCTCGGCGAATTTGCACATGAGAGCCCAATCTGCGGGTTTGAAGTCTACTCTTTCGAGCCCCACATAGGTCAGATCGCAGGGCTCGCCTCCGTTGCCGAGGCGGGTCAGATCTGCCTTGGCATCGTCGTCCATTCTGGCCAGGATCGCTTCATCGACCAAGATCCCCTGGGCCAAGTCGGAATCGACGAGCTGATCCAGGGCCTCTTGATCGCTGGTGGCCCACACCGCCCCCATGGGCCCGAATTCGTTCCAGATCACCCAGAGCTTGGTCTTCTGCCTGTAGTCGGCATCACAGGGCAGCACGATGTCGTTGCACATGACGCGATCAATATCGACGTCGATTTTCGTGCCGCCCTTGAGGGGAAGTGCGATTTTTTTCATGTTGGTCTCCTTGATATGCCGCCCAGCCATGTCAGCCCCGCGATGGTGAGTCCGGCCCAGAGGGGCACGGCCCACGTCCACAGGCTTACCTGCTTGGGAAAGGCAGCGAGGGCTGTTGTTTTAGCCGGCGTGGGGGGCTTGCGCAGGGGTGTGGCCGCCACCTTGGCGAAAACATCGAACCTGGCCTTGAAGCGCTCGTTGAGTTTGCGATAGTTCCATAAAGCCAGGGTGTCCTCGGGCCGGTACCGGCCCTTCTTGCTGCCCATGAAAGCGAGCCACTTCTTGTGGAACCTCTTGAAGGGCTCTTTCTCGGCGTCGGGGAGGCGCTTGTTCTGTCCCAGCCTGATGGCCAGGTTGGTGCTCCTTACGATCTCCCGGTTGGTGTCTTCGGCCAGCCTGTTGACCTGGAGTCTCGTGGTGATCTCGATGGGGGCGGAACTCTCGACATGAGCCCCGCAGCTCCAGTCGCGGGCCGTCTTTCCGAAGATGAGATCGTAAGACATGTTTTCATTTCTCCTCTTCGGCGCAGATGATCAACTTGTCGAGCAGGGGGAGCAGATGGGGGATGTTCGTGGACACGAACTCGGTGATCGAGGTGAGGT
>CAJBIA010000040.1 GCA_903953055.1 uncultured Methylophilaceae bacterium | reverse complement strand
TGCGGCTATCGCGACTTTGAACGATACACCGATGCCAATAACCGTAATGAGGCTATTAGAAATTAAATTTCCGATTACAGGCAACAAGCCAGCAAAGAAGGTTACGACAACTAAGGTTTTGTTATAAGGTAAATTGAACCCGAAATGCGGCAATACAATTAATAAAAAGATGCCCGTGAGGAGGGTATTGATTGCTGAGATTTTGATTTGTGCAAATACGATATTTTCGAAAGCTTTTCCAAATAATTGAATACGTTCTCGCATTGCCTTTGCAAAAGGTTGTGCTTTTGCGAGGCTGGAGAATGAATTAATCGAAAGAAGCAGCGCAGCAACTACGGCAATTAAAATATGCGCAAACGTGTGCAACCCCTCTTTACCTGCAACGCCAAGCTCCTGTGTATGTTCTTTAATTAAATCGTTCACGGATCCATTAAGTGACAGCATGCTATCGGGCAGGTAGCCTAATAAGGTTGGTGGCAAGTCATTTTTGATGTCATTGACGCTTTCGCCAAGTTTGGCTGCTAGGCCTGCTAGGTTTTGCTCATTCCCTAAAGTTTTAGATAAAAATATACCTGTGATCGTTAATCCACCAATTATGATTGCAGTAATCAGCACTGCGGCAAGGATGCGTGCTGGCTTTTCTGGCATCTTTAGACTGAGCTTGTCACCTAGTCTTTTGGCGAGTAAATAAATGAGCATGCCGACGAGAAGCGTTGGGGCCATGTGTAAAATTAATACCATGCAAATTAATGAAGAGATGGCGATAAAACTGCTGAGTTTGATGTTGTTCATAGCTTCGTCAGTACAAATGGAAACTCATTATACTGAAATTGGGATGTATGCCGATAAACATGTCATTCCAATGCGAATGAAGGTAAAGTTTTTTGTTTAATATCGCGCCTTAGGATCAAATACGATTTATAATTTCGCCTGTGTTGATTTGGTCGAGCATCAAGTCGCATCCATTAAACAACTCCAAAAGAGAAGAAAATGACCACCAAAAATGCTGATATTGGCCTAGTTGGCCTTGCTGTGATGGGGCAAAACCTTGCCCTCAATATTGCCGATCATGGCTACACCATTGCGGTATACAACCGCGACCCTAAGAAAATGGTTAACTTTGTTGAAGAATGTAAAAAAAATGAGCCATCACATGCGAATGTTGTCGGTCATGCGGATTTAGCTTCTTTCGTGTTGAGCATTAAGCGTCCACGTAAGATTATTTTGTTAGTAAAAGCAGGTAGTGCGACGGACGTTACTATCAATGCATTGTTACCGTTTTTAGAGCAAGGCGACATTATTATTGATGGCGGTAACGCTTTGTGGACAGATACTATCCGTCGTGAAAAAGAACTAGCCGCTAAGGGAATTGATTTTATCGGCTCTGGTGTTTCAGGTGGCGAAACAGGTGCGCGTTTTGGTCCAAGTTTAATGCCATCTGGCACTCGTAAAGCGTGGGCGAGTTTAGAGCCGATTTGGCGTGATATTGCAGCTAAAGTAGATCCAAAAACCGGGGTGCCATTAGAAGGTGGTAAGCCAGGAAAGCCTGTAGAAGGCGGCTTTTCATGTGCTGAATATATTGGTCCAGACGGTGCAGGGCATTATGTGAAAATGGTGCATAACGGTATTGAATATATTGATATGCAATTGATTTGCGAAGCCTACTGGCTGATGAAAAACTTGCTAGGTATGGAAGCTGGCGAAATTGGTAAGATTTTTGAAGAATGGAATAAGGGGGAGTTATCTAGCTTCTTGATTGAAATCACTGGCGATATTCTTCAACAAAAAGACCCTGCTGGTAAGGGGTACTTAGTTGATATGGTGATGGATGCTGCTGGACAAAAAGGCACAGGTCAATGGACTGCAGCAAATGCACTAGAATTAGGTGCTCCGGCAAATGCAATTGCCGCTGCTGTTTATGCACGAGCACTTTCAAGCCTCAAGGAAGAGCGTGTTGAGGCTAGTAAAATTCTTAAGGGCCCAGTAATTAAAACTGAATCTGATAAGAAAGAAATCATTGAAGCAATTAAGAATGCACTTTATTGCTCAAAAATTTGTGCTTACGCGCAAGGCTTCCAGTTGATTGATAAGGCTCAAGTTGCTTACAACTGGAAATTGAACTTTGGTGAAATTGCTCAAATATGGCGAGGTGGGTGTATCATCCGTGCGCGATTCTTGCAAAAGATTACAGATGCTTATGCACTTAACTCGCGTTTGAAAAATTTAATGTTGGATCCGTATTTCACTCAAGCCATGAATGACGGTCAAGCTGGCTGGCGTAAAGTAATTGCTTTGGCCGTGACGAATGGTATTCCTGCTCAAGGATTCTGCGCAGCTTTGTCATACTATGATGGGTACCGGAGCGCAGTGCTTCCAGCGAACTTGTTGCAAGCGCAACGTGATTATTTTGGTGCGCATACTTATGAGCGGGTTGATCAACCACGCGGTCAGTTTTATCACTTGGATTGGCCAGAGGCTGATCGGCCACAGTACGAAGTTTAATTAAACGCCCTTAGGGTTAAAGAAAAAGGCACAGAAATTCTGTGCCTTTTTCTTTTCATTAAGGACTGACGAAAGTTTGAAGTCCTGTTGATCTAATCTTTACCGCAACATCATTTAGCCATTCTGGTGATATTCGAGTTAAACGTTCAGCTTCTGCTTGCATTGATGGCCTGGCAAGCCCATACAGATGCACGCCATGAATATCATTTTTTACTTTTTCAACTAATGAAATATATGAAGCTATTTCATCTTCTGTTGGCAAATGGCCATCGATCGCAACCATGCATGTTTGTACAAACGTTGGGCACGCTTGAGCACATAATTTAAGTCGATTGATGATGCTGGGGATAGTAATATTCACGTCGTTAATTTTTGCGATACCTTCTGATGTGCCAGCGTCTACCTTAAACCATACTTCACCATTCATTTTAGCAAGATAGTGCATGCTCTCGAGCACATAAGCTTTGTCCATCAAACTCCCGTTGGTAATGAGCCTAACTTTAATTTGGTGCCCTAAAGAGGAGTCAAGTAAGCCAAACTCATTGAGTAGCTTTTCAACAATCTTGAGCACCTCTGGAAAGTCTTTTGCACTAGTAGGTTCGCCGTTCCCAGAGAAAGCGATGTCTTGTAACTTGCGGTCGCCTTCAGCAACATAGCGCTCCATAAAATCGCCATGCAGAATGTAGTCTAGAAAATTGCGGAGCTCATTTTCTAGTAGATTAAGATTGATGGGCGGCGGACTACCTCGAGTGAGATTCGGCACTTGGCAATAGAGGCAGCGCCAATTACAGGCGTTATTAATATTGAGATTGATTCCAATTGAAACGCCGCCTGCACGTCGAGAAACCACAGGGTAGATGTAAGTTAAACCGCTAACGTCACGATTATGATCAGCGACGTTTAGATATTGATCGTCGTTCATTCTGTATGACTAGACGGAAGTCTGGCAGGGCTGGGGATTGTAAATTTTTCTGAGTTCTTCTGGGGATAAAATTTTCACGTAGCGTTGTTTCACTTCAATGATGCCATCCTCACTCAGCTTAGAGAAAGTGCGGCTGATGGTCTCTAGTTTGAGGCCGAGGTAGCTGCCAATTTCTTCACGTGTCATACGCAAAATCATTTCTGATTGTGAAAATCCACGGGCATGCAAACGCTGTACAAGGTTAAGTAAGAATGCTGCAAGCCGCTCTTCTGCACGCATATTGCCAAGCATCATCATCATGCCATTCTCACGAACAATTTCACGGCTCATTATTTTGTGAACATGTCGTTGTAAAACAGGAAATTCTCTTGAAAGTTCTTCTACATTGGCAAAAGGCATGATGCAGACTTCAGCATCCTCAAGTGCTACTGCATTGCAGCTATGATGGTCTGTGACGATACCGTCAAGTCCAATGATTTCCCCAGCCATCTGAAAGCCGGTGACCTGTTCTCGACCATCTTCATTCGAAACGCAGGTTTTGAAAAATCCAGTACGAATTGCATACAGTGAAGTGAAAGGATCGCCATTGCCAAATAACAATTGACCTTGCTTAACTTGTTTGCGTGTAGCCACCACTTCATCAAGTTTTTTCATGTCCGAGATTTCAAGGCCGACGGGCATGCAAAGTTCACGAAGATTGCAGCTTGAACAGGCTACTTTGAAGTTGCTATCAATCATTTTTTTTGGGGTAGTAAATAATAACGTAAGCATACAGTGATAAACGATTTACGTGTAGATATTGAAATTAGTGCTTTTCTTATAGATTACGTTTTTTGGTGTCTGTTTCAAATGTTTTTTTGGGCCTAATTGTTTGATTTATATCAAGGACTTTTGCTTATCTAGGTGGCAAAGTCGTAATGTGTAAAAATGTAAAAATTAGGAAGTCAGCTATGTCAGTTATTACAATTGCTAACAGCTTAAGCAATAAAAAAAATAATGCTGAAGCTGATGCTTTAATCGAGATTACCCATGAAATGCTTCAGAAGTATGACGTGGCTGGTCCTCGCTATACTTCTTATCCAACAGCAGACCGTTTCGTTGATGCATTTGGTGTTGGAGATTATCAGCGTGCCCTCGAAAAAAGACGTATTGGTGCAATGGCACTTCCCTTGTCGATTTACGTTCACGTGCCATTTTGTGAATCACTTTGTTTTTATTGCGCCTGTAACAAAATCATTACAAAGCGTCATGAGCGTGGGGCTGAGTACTTAGAATATTTGCGCCATGAAATTGATTTACATGTGAAGCATTTAGGGGCCGGTCAAGCAATTAGTCAGCTTCATTTGGGTGGTGGTTCGCCCACCTTCTTCAGCGATGATGAACTGAATCAGCTCATGGAGATGATTAAGCGCAATTTTGTTTTGGCAGAGGGCGGTGAATATTCAATTGAAATTGATCCGCGCACTGTCGATGAAAAGCGTTTGTCCAATTTAGCTAGTTTGGGTTTCAATCGTTTAAGTTTTGGTGTGCAGGACTTCGATCCTGAGGTGCAAAAAGCAGTGCACCGTATCCAACCAGCTGAGCAGGTGTTTGATCTTATTGCAACTGCTCGTCGTTTAGGTTTTGATTCTGTAAATGTCGATTTGATTTACGGATTACCTAAACAAACCCCTGAATCATTTACACGTACCTTAGAGCAGGTTGCAACACTCAGGCCAGAGCGTATTGCTCTTTACGCATATGCCCACTTACCTGAACGCTTTAAGCCTCAGCGTAGGATTGATGCTGCTGATTTACCAGTTGCGGGCGATAAGATCGAGATGCTTTCTATTGCGATAGAAACATTTTTAAGTGCTGGTTATGTCTATGTTGGCATGGATCATTTTGCTTTACCAAGTGATCCCCTAGCAATTGCAAAACGTCAGGGTCGTTTACATCGTAATTTTCAAGGATATAGCACTCAGCCCGATTGTGATTTGATTGCTCTTGGGGTCTCAGCAATTGGCCGCGTTGGAAGCACATACAGCCAGAATGCTAAAACATTAGATGAATATTATGACCAAATTAATCAAGGAAAGTTACCGGTAGTTAAAGGCTTAGCCCTTTCGAGTGATGATTTAGTTCGTAGGGCAGTCATCATGGCCATCATGTGCCAAGGCGATTTGCAATTTGAGGCGGTTGAGCTTGCTTATATGATTGACTTTAAGCAATACTTTGCTCCAGAACTTACTAGATTAAAAGCCCTTGAAGCAGAAGGATTGGTTGAAGTCGATGATAATAGTATTCAAGTGACTAGTCGTGGATGGTTTTTTGTAAGAGGGGTTGCTATGCAGTTTGATCGTTATTTGCAGACCGACAAAAATAGAGCAAGATTCTCTAAAATCATTTAAGTGTATTTGCAATAAAAAGCCGAGGAATACTCGGCTTTTTATTGCTTAAATTTTGATAAAAAAAGCCCCTGCTGGTGACAACAGGGGCGAGGGTGGAACTAAACTATATGGAGATTTACTGCTAAATTAGAATTTCTTACCAAACCCAACTGAAACAACCCATGGATCAACGTCTAGGCTATCGATTTTCTTCCAGCCAGGAGCGCCAATTGCTGTTGTATCAACTGTAACATCGGTACCAAACCAGATTTTCTTAACGTCAAAGTTTAGTAACCAGCGATTTTCTAGATTGTAATCAAAGCCAACCTGAATTGCTGGGCCGAAAGAATTTCTTTCGATATGAATTGGCAGGTTAACACTAGCACCTGCACCTAATGGCCTTCCATCAACGTTTGCATTTAAACTTCTGTCCATTGCCCGAACATAAGAAAAGCCCGCACCAACATATGGATCGAAAGTTTGGTCTGGATTAAAGTGCCATTGTGCTGTAAGAGTTGGGGGCAGTAAATTTACACTGCCAAGAGCGTGGGTATTAAGAACACCACCACTACCGCTAACATTTACGTCATGACGTGTGCCTATTGCTAAAATCAACTCGGCTGCAATATTTTTAGTAATGTAATATGAAAAATCAATTTCCCGCTCCTCTTTCAGCCGCTTCATCAAATGCTCGGGCGTGATGACGTCCACAACTTTATTCATCCAGTCCGTTGTCGGGAATGGAGAATCTATGG
>CAJBIA010000039.1 GCA_903953055.1 uncultured Methylophilaceae bacterium | reverse complement strand
AGGGCTGCCTTAAGTTGTGATTGAGAAGGAAGGCCGCTACAGGCACTGTCTGCTAATGCACTGCTTGCAACTAAAGTTGTAATAAGTGCTAATAACAATCTTGATGTTTTTTTCATGATAGTCCCTTGTAAAATTTATTATAATTTAATGAAATGATGTGTGATATTAGATAAATTCACCTACTCATTATATGGTTTTTAATTGGATATAGTTATTAAATTTATAATATATTTAATAGTCCTAAAGAACTATATTATTCAGTCTGAAATTATAAAAATTAGCCTCTTTTCATTCTTCCCTTATGCCTGTTAAGGGAAGGTCTTATATGGTATATTTACGCGTTATTTACAATTGAATACGCAGCTTGATTTATAAATCGTTAGCGTGTTTTTACTTATTAAATTTGAAGGTGTGTGTCATGTTAGAAATTATTCGCGAACATTCTACAGGCTGGATGGCAAAGTTAATTTTAGTATTAATTACAGTGCCATTTGCCTTGTTTGGAATCGACTCTTATTTAAAAAACGCAGGTAGTGGCGCTTCAGTCGCCAAGGTAGATGGTGCGACAATTTCTGTGCAAGAGTATCGCAATGCGATGCAAAGCCTAAGAGACCGGTTACAGAAAGAAAACTCTAAAGACTTGGGCGCCCTAGATTCGCCTGAGGTGAAACAATCTGTGTTGGATCGTTTAATTAATACTCGCCTATTGAACGCCGAAGTCGTAAAGAGTCGCTTTGTTGTGACCAATGAGCAGTTAGCGCAATTTATTACTAGCCTTCCTGAATTCCAACAAGGGGGTAAATTTTCTCAAGAAGTCTATGACAAGTTATTAACCCAAAATCAAATGACGCCCACACAGTTCGAAAACAAGATGCGTGGTGAACTTCTATTACAACAAGCGCGTGATGGTTTGCCAGGACTTGCATTTACTTCTCCTGTCATTGAAGACTCGACACTGAAGGTTGAACATCAACAACGTGAGGTGACCGTCGCTGAAATTAAAGCGGCTGATTTTATTTCTCAAGTAAAAGTAGACCCTTCCGAAGTAAAAGCTTATTACGATAAGCATAAAGATAAATTTAAGGTGCCTGAGCAGGTTAAATTAGAGTTTGTGATGATGTCAGCCAATACGCTGATTCCAAAGATGCAAACTACTGAAGAAGAGGCTAAGAAGTTTTATGACGAAAATGCATCTAAATTTCAAAACAATGAACAACGCCATGCGAGCCATATTTTAATTAGCGTATCTGCAACGGCTTCACCAGAAGTGAAGGCGGAGGCTAAGAAAAAAGCGGAACAAGTATTGGCTGAAGTTAAAAAGAGTCCAGCAAAATTTGCTGAATTAGCCAAGAAGTACTCTCAAGATCCTGGCTCTGCTGAAAAGGGTGGAGATTTAGGCTCCTTTGGACGTGGTGCGATGGTAAAACCATTTGAAGAGGCTGTCTTCTCAATGAAACCAGGCGATGTGAGCAACCTCGTTCAATCTGATTTTGGTTATCACATTATTAAACTCATTGATGTTGCTGGACAAGGGCAAGATTTCGAAACATTAAAACCACAAATTCGGGCTGAGTTGATGTACCAAAAGGCGTTAGCGAAGTTCTCGGAACAGGCTGAAGCGTTCAGCGCGACCGTGTATGAACAATCGAACAGCCTTCAACCAGCTGCAGATGCTTACGGCCTTGCTGTTCAAAAAACTGAATGGTTGAGTTTTGCAGATGGCGCAAAATTCTTTAAAAATGATAAGTTGATGAACTTGGTATTCACCAATGAAGTCCTTAAAGATAAGCGCAATACGGAAGCCGTTGAGGTCTCTAATAACACCCTAGTTTCAGCAAGGGTCGTCGACTACAAGCCTACGGCACCACGCAGTTTTGATGAGGTTAAAGGCGGCATTGAAGACTTGCTGAAAATTGAAAAGGCCACGCAATTAGCGATTACTAAAGGCACGACCTCGCTTGCCACACTCAAAGAAGGTAAGGACGCCTCTGGGTTAGATTGGATTGCCCCTGTGGTGGTTGATCGTAAAAATGCACAAGGATTGACAGAGTTGACCATGTCAAACGTGTTTAAGATCGATACGGCAAAGCTGCCTGCCTATGCAGGTATCTCTGACAGCAAGAAAGGTTATTTGTTGATCAAAGTTACAGCGGTTCAGAATAAACTTGCAGATGAAAATGCTAAGAAGGCAGCCTTGCTTGATTTAAGAACGGCCATGGCTTCTGAGTACTCATCAGCTTATATTGGCGCACTTAAAGCGGATAAGAAGATATTTGTGAATACACGCTTGATGATGAGTGATAGCGCGCAAGCCCAGTAAGTAATTGTTTATCAAATAAAAAAGGCCATCATCTGATGGCCTTTTTTAATGGGTGTTGCTATAACATTAATCCACGATGCCGGCGGCAGTGATATTCATCCCGCCGTCTACATAGGTAATTTCACCTGTCACGCCAGAGGCTAAATCGCTACACAAGAAGGCTGAAACATTGCCAACCTCTTCAATTGTGACATTACGACGCAGTGGCGCATGCTTCTCGTTGAAGCCTTGCATCTTATCGAAATCTGCAATGCCTGAAGCCGCTAGGGTTTTAATTGGGCCGGCTGACACTGCATTCACCCGAATACCTTTTGGCCCTAAACTTTGTGCCATATAACGGACGTTTGCTTCTAAGCTCGCTTTGGCGACGCCCATCACATTGTAATTGGGGAGTGTGCGTTCCGCGCCCAAGTAACTAATCGTCAGCAGGCTTGCATCTCGGCCTTCCATCATAGGCATGGCTGCTTTTGCAAGCGCTGCAAAACTGTAAGAACTAATATCGTGGGCAATGCGGAAGTATTCACGGGTTACCTTTTCTAAGTAATCCCCATCTAATGCATCTTTAGGAACGAAGGCCACTGAGTGAACGATGATGTCGATGCCGTCCCAATGTTTAGCCAGTGCTGGAAATAAGGCTTCGATTTGCTCATCGCTACCCACATCACAAGGCAGGACGATATTCGAATCAAATTCCGCCGCTAACTTTCTAACGCGGTCTTCAAACCTATCCATTTGATAAGTGAAGGCAAGTTCTGCCCCTTCGCGTTTCATCGCTTCTGCGATGCCGTAGGCAATTGAACGATTACTTAATAGACCAACGATTAATGCCCGTTTTCCAGTGAGGAATCCCATGAGTTGCTTTCCTTAAAAGTCAAAATTTCTATTTATTATTTGATGTTCTAGGGTCCAGCGCATCGCGCAGACCTTCACCAAGCAAATTATAACCCATCACGGTAATTAATATGGCAAGGCCAGGAAAGAGAGATAGCCACCAAGCAAATTCGATATACTCTTTACCATCAGTCAGAATATTGCCCCAGGAGGCTTGTGGGGCTTGCACACCGAGTCCTAAGAAGCTTAAGCCCGATTCAACTAATACGGCGCTTGCGATGCCCAGTACGGAACTGACAATAATAGGGGTCAGGCTATTAGGAAGTAATTGTTTAAAAATAAGTCGACGATCTGTTGCACCTAGGGTTTGCGAGGCAAGAACAAATTCACGATTTCTAAGACTTAAAAATTCAGCACGAACTAGGCGTGTGACGCCCATCCAAGAAGTGAGTCCAATCACTATCATGATGTTCCAGATGGAGGGGGTCAGGAATGCAATGACCGCAAGGATTAAGAAGAACGTTGGGATAGAGAGCATCACATCCACTAAACGCATGATCACAGTGTCTACCCAGCCACGATAGAAGCCTGAGATCGCGCCTAGGACGATCCCAATGACGGTGGCTATACCAACCGCTACGATGCCAACTAAAAGCGATATACGCGCGCCAAATAGCATCCGAGAGTAAACGTCTCGTCCAAGGCCATCAGTTCCCATCCAGTGCGCTGAAGAGGGTGAAAGCAAAATACTTTTCACGTTGATGGCATCTGGATCAAAAGGGGTAATCAATGGCGCAAAAATAGCCATAAAGGAGATGATCGCAATTATCATTAAGCCAGCAAGCGCTAAAGGATTTTTTATAATAGCGTTCATTGCACCACGCCCTTTCGTACACGTGGGTCAGCCCATGCATAAGCGAGGTCAGCTAATAGGTTGCCGATTAGCGTGAGTGCTGAACCGATGGTGAGAATGCCCATAATCACCGGAAAATCTCGCATCAGCACTGCATCGTAAAAAAGCTTGCCCATGCCGGGAATCGCAAAGATGGATTCTGCGATCACGGAGCCGCCAATGAGGCCTGGGATTGAGAGGCCAAATATGGTGATTAATGGAAGCAGAGCATTACGAAGTGCATGTTTATAAACGACCGTGTTTTCAGATAAGCCTTTAGCACGCGCAGTCGTAATGTAGTCTTGGTGAAGCACATCTAACATACCGTTTCTTACAAACAATGAGATGCCAGCAAGCCCCGTGAGGCCTGAAATTAGGATCGGTAGGGTCAGATGTTTTAGCCCGTCTATCCATTGTGCAAGCCATGGCATTTTTTCTGCCCCTAAACTATGGAGTCCAGAAATTGGAAGCCAATTGTGACTGACGCCCGTCCAGTACATCAGCATTAATGCCAGCCAAAAGCTTGGAATAGCGAAACCAATAAAGACAAAGATCGTAATCGATCGATCAGGGAGTTTGTTTTGGGTTAGCGCTGAGATCACGCCCAAGGGGAGAGCCATCGCAATAATCAGACTTAAGCTCAGGACATTAATGAGTAAAGTTACCGGAAGCGCTTCTTGAATCATTCCCTTCGTTATATTGCCATCCTTATCCGTTTCTTGCCAGAATACCGGGCTTTGGTGGCTGGCAAATGAGCGACCAAAGTCGAGCGTCGACATGCGCTTAAGCCATAGACCGTATTGAACGATCACGGGCTTATCCAGGTGATAAAGCTCACGCAGTTTTTGGCGAGATTCTTCGCTGGTCTTTGGATTAAAGCTCGCCTCTGTGGAGGTGATGTCTCCAGGCGCTAAATGCATAATCAAAAATGAAATAAGACTGATGCCCACAAGGAGGGGCACCATCCATAATAATCGGTTCATTAAGTATTTAAGCATGATTATTCTGCGCTTATTTCGTTGCGTCTTAGCGGTGCAGGAATGTACCACCCATAAGAATTATGACCGATTCCAGCCGGAGGTGCTGGGTCATCAATGCCTTTTACCCGTTTGTGGATAGCAGGCAAGCCGTAGCCTGCAAATAAATAAACGACGGGACTATCTTCCAATAAGATTTTAGCAAACTCGTGATAGATTTTCATGCGTTTGTCTGGATTGAGCTCCATACGGCCATCTTCCAATAATTTGTCAACTGTTGGATTGTTGTAGCCGATAAAATTGAATTGCCCGGGTGCCTGCTGTGAAGAATGCCAGATGTTAAATTGATCAGGTTCTAGTCCTAAGCCCCAACCTAATAGCACGACATTGAAATCCCCAGTTTTAATGAAACGACTAATAAAAGTGGCCCATTCAACCACGCGAATTTTGACGTCGATTCCAATCTCTTTTAAACGACGTTGAACCAGAACTGCACTCATTTCACGTTCTTTATTTTGATTGGTCAGGATCTCAAAGCTAAGGGGCTGTCCATCTTTATCTAAAATGCCATCATGATCGTGGTCTTCAAACCCGGCCTCTTTGAGTAATGCAATTGCTTTTTTTGGGTCGTAAGGATAAGGATGCAGCTCAGGGTTGCTCCAGCGCGTTCCTGGCTTATATGGGGATGCTACAGGGAGGCCCAAACCCAATAGCACGCCATCAATAATTTCTTGTTTATCAATGGCGTAGTTGATCGCCTGCCTGACGCGCACATCATCAAAGGGCTTGCGTTTCAAATTAAAGCCCAAGTAGGTATAGCTATTTCCCAACTCTTTGTACTGTGCAATCTTGGATGTGAGGTCGGGGCGGGAAGGAAATATACGAGCATATTGAATTGAATTGAGACTCATCGAGTCGATGTTGTCAGCCATTAATTCTAAAAATTGTGCAGCGCGGTCTGGGATGATGCGAGAGACTAAATGATCTATCTTGGCTTGACCTTGCGTGGCATTTACATTGCGCTTGAGTGAAATGCTTTCGCCTTTCTTCCATTGATCAAGTTGATAGTAATGGCTCCCAACCGGATTACGTGCAAAAGGGGTGTTGTTGATATCTTGGCCTGCGAGCAGGTGCTTAGGCAAAATATGTAATCCAGACCATGAATCTAATGCTGGCGCATAAGGTTGTGCATAGGTCACCTTAAATGTTTCTGGATCTGGGGCTTCAGCCTTTTTAACTAATTTATAGTCTGCGCCATAAGGGGTGCGTGTCTTGTCATCTGTGACGAGCTGCCAAGTAAATAAGACGTCTTCGCTGGTGAGCGGTTTACCATCAGCCCATTTTAAGTTGGGTTTTAGGTGGAAGGTGATGGTTTTTTGATCAGCTGATACATCCCAAGACTGCGCAAGTTCGCCTGTTAACTCTAGATTCTTGTCGTACTTGAGTAGGCTATTAAAGATGTTGGAGGCGATGGTTGATGCTGAGGATTCGCCAGCGATCATGGCTATCAGACCGCTTGGTTCGCCTGACATCGCATCAACAAGGGTGCCACCTGCCTCAGATGGATAAGTTTGATTGAAATTAGCAGTGCCTTCGTTTCTTTGCTGACTGCAACTCATAAGCAGCAATGCCATCAAGGCGGCAACCAAGCATGTGAATACTCTCGTTATTTGAGGCTTTTCTTGCATCAGTAATGGTTGTCTTATAAATAAAGTGGTTTAAATTTACTTGCCAGTTTTTTGCTTGGCCTGTTTTTTGTGGACAGACGTTTTTGAAGCAACTTCAATTTTTTTCTTTTTGTCTTTGTTTGTGACCGTATTTTTTATATTTTGTTTCTCTTTTTTTGCTGGACTCTCTTTTACTGTACATTGAATAGTAATCACCTGACCAGGTTTAACGCTTGGTTTTTTTAAGTGATTGTATGCCATAAGCCTTTTGACGCTGACATGATACTCACGACCGATAGAGGCAAGCGTTTCTTTGGACTTGACCGTATGCATTTGGTTTTCATTGTTGTTAGCTGGGGTGTCTGAAATCGTGCTTGGTTGCGAAGAGTCAGTATCAACGGGGCTGAGGTCAGAATTTTTTGCACTATTGGGGACTAGTATAGACTGGGCGCCATTGAGCTTTCTGCCATTCGGGATATCATTAACGTCACGCAATTGACTCACATTAATCCCAAATTTCTGCGCAATTTTCTCCATGCGCTCGCCCCGTTTGGCATGGTAGGTTTGCCAGCTCACGAGGGGCTTATCGTAATTGGCTAAATTTATTTTAAAAGTATTGGCTGCTGAAACAGGTAATAAAATCTCATGCGCACTCCCTGTTTCTGTAATCACTGGACGATTGTATTCTGGATTAAGTGAGATGAATTCCTCATAGGTGATTTCGGCTAAGCTTGCGGCTAACTTTGCGTCAATTTGTTCTGGTGCAATGATTTTAGTGAAGTAGGGGCGATTAGGAATCACATCGATATTTAATCCATAATTTTCAGGTTGCTTCATGATGTTTTTGATTGCTTGAAGCTTAGGTACGTAATTCTTTGTTTCATCAGGCAATGGCAGACTTGCGTAGTCGGTCGGCAAGCCTTTTTTACGATTTCGGTCAATGGCGTGTTGTACTGTGCCTTCACCAGCGTTATAGGCTGCAAGAGCTAGATCCCAACTTCCAAACATCCCATATAACTTTTGCAGGTAATTTAGCGCCGCGTTCGTCGCAGCCGTTACATCACGACGGTTATCAACCCACCAATCTTGTTTAAGTCCAAACGTTTTTCCTGTGGCTGGCATGAACTGCCAAATGCCTGATGCTTTAGTCCGGGAGTTGGCTGTTGGATTAAATGCACTTTCAACCATTGGGAGTAGTGCAATTTCACTCGGCATGCCACGCTTTTCAACTTCAATCACGATATGGTAAAGATACCGCTGACTCCGACCGATCATGCGTTTAACATAATCGGGTCTTGAGGCATACCAAGCCTCATGTGTGCTGGTGAAAGATGAGTCGATATCAGGGATTGTGTAGCCACTGATAATGCGTTGACGAAGGTCACCCGCATTTTTGTCAATATTAGCTGTTGCCTGATCAATTGTTTGGTCAGGCAGATAGTTTAAGGCAGGATCTAATTGAGAGCTTGGTGTAATGTTAAAACTTGGATCTAGAGCCTCGCTGTTGGGCGAGCTGCCCTCAAGAATAACAATGTAATCACCTTCAACATTGGTTTCGGCACTTGTGCTTTCCACTATAAGAAGCAGTGAAATCAATATTACTTTTAGTGCGAAATTGTTGAGCATGAACACTTTCTGGAAGGCTTTAATTTAAGCGCAAACGGCCTGTGATAGTAGCTAAACAGATGGTGTGCAGTCAAGAAAAACCATACGAAAAATCATTCCCTAGAATTGATTTCGCATTTGCCTAAGTATCGTAAAAATTTCAATAGGATCAGCATGTTGCATGTTTAATGTCTGGCAAATTTCTGTTGAATTGCTTCTTAAAAACGGATTGGTGGCAAGTTCTAATTTAATTGAGCTTGGAATCGTTGGAAAACCAGCGGCTCTTGTCATGCGCGCCTGACGAATTCTTTCTAGAAGATGTAGATTATTTTTTTCGACTGATTTTGCAAATTGCAAATTGTGCTCGGTGTATTCGTGTGCGCAATAAACAGCTGTACTAGGTGGTAACTTTGCGATCTTTTGAAGAGAATTAAACATTTGTAATGGCGTTCCTTCAAAAAGTCGGCCACACCCACCCCCAAATAAGGTATCGCCACAGAACAGGGAATTTGCCCCATAATAAGCAACATGGCCAAGTGTATGGCCGCCAACATCCATTACTTCGAATGAAATATTGAGATCGGCTATATGAATGATTTGTTGATCTGAAACTGAAAGATGCGGAAAGTGATACTGTTCTTTTTCTGGTGCGAAGACTTGGGGCGCGAATTCATGAATAAGCGCATTGACGCCACCAATATGGTCTGAATGATGGTGGGTGATTAAGATGTTGGTGAGTTCAAGCCCTCGTTTGCTTAAGAAGGAAATGACAGGGGTGTGATCGCCAGGATCTACCACAGTGGCTTGACTTCCGTTTTCAATCAGCCAAATGTAATTATCTTCAAAAGCAGGAATAGGTATGATATTAAGCATGATGAGTGATAGCGTAACATTTTCTGCGAATTAATGAACGGTGAATACTTTCGATGACGAATGTTAGTAACGAGCATGATGTGCAAAATTGGATTGAAACGCCAATAGGTAGTTACTTGCTAGCACAAGAACAGATTGTTTTTGATTCTATTGTGAGCGATATATTTGGCTTTAATGCGCTGCAATTGGGCTTGCTCCAAGCTGATTTGTTGCGCAATTCTCGTATTCCCTTTGCGCTTAAAGTCAGTGAATCCAAAGGGGATTTTTTTTGCGAAAGTCAGCAACTACCGATTGCAAGTAATACCATGGATTTAGTATTGCTTCCGCATACGCTGGATTTCAGTGTGAATCCACAACAAACCTTGCGCGAAGTTGAGCGTGTATTGATGCCTGAAGGTCACGTTGTTATTTCTGGATTTAATCCTATTAGCACTTGGGGCATGCGAAGGTTTGTAAGTAAACGATGTCCATCCTCTACGGCCCTTTGGCATGCACATTTTCTATCATCCCTGCGAATTAAGGATTGGTTGAATTTATTAGGATTAGAAGTTGTCAACGTTCAAATGACTTGCTATAAGCTTCCATTTCAAAGTGCTACTTGGATGCAACGCTTTGATGGATTGGATCGGCTGGGACGTCTATGTTGGCCCATGTTCGGTGGTGTGTATTGTATTGTGGCTAAGAAGCGAGTGTTAGGCATGCGTATTATTAAGCCTAATTGGAATCGTACAAAATTGAAACGTGGTTTGGCGATTTCCCCATCACAAAAAGATGATGTATCAAGCCCTGCGTCAAAAAGTGAACAATAATAGAAAGTTTAAGTGTGTCTGAACAGAAATCAGAATTAGTCATTATTTATGCGGATGGTGCTTGTAAAGGTAATCCTGGGCCTGGAGGATGGGGCGCTTGGATTAGTATGGGCGGTCATTCCAAAGAACTATGCGGTGGTGAGCCTGTGACCACCAATAATCGCATGGAATTAACGGCGGTCATTCGTGCACTGGAGGCACTTAAGCGTTCTTGCCAAGTCAAAATTTATACGGATTCCGTTTATGTGCAAAAAGGCATGACAGAATGGATTGACTCTTGGAAGAAGCGAAATTGGCGTACTGCCGATAAGAAGCCTGTTAAAAACGAAGATTTGTGGCAAATATTGGACGCTTTGTCTCAGCAGCATCAAATTGAATGGCTTTGGGTGAAAGGCCATGCCGGAGATGCTGGGAACGAGCGTGCAGATGCGCTCGCCAATCAAGGGGTTGCTCAAGTAATGCAGGGCTAGATTTAAAACTAAACAGAGAAGCGCTAAATGAGACAAGTTTTTTTAGATACTGAAACCACTGGTTTATACCCAGCACAGGGACACCGTATTATTGAGATCGCTGCAATAGAAGCAATTAATCGCCGCGTGACCAATAATCATTTCCATGTTTATCTCAACCCGGATCGAGAGATTGATGCTGGTGCACAAGAGGTTCATGGGATTACGCTAGAGTTTTTACAAGATAAGCCACGCTTCTCTGATGTGGTGACTGAGTTTTTAGATTTTGTTGCAGATGCTGAGCTGGTCATTCATAACGCACCCTTTGACATGGGTTTTTTGAATTCCGAATTGGGAAAAATTGGCCGAGAAAACTTAGAAAAAACGGCTGGCAATATCATCGATACGCTTAAAATGGCCAAAGATATGCGACCTGGTCAGCGTAACAATTTAGATGCACTGTGCCGCCATTATGGGATTGATAATTCGAAACGTACTTTGCATGGCGCATTGTTAGATGCAGAATTACTTGCTGAAGTTTATATGTCGATGACGCGAGGCCAAGAAAGCTTGATGATGGATATTCAACAGGATGCGCCACTTCAGCAAGCGGTTAGTGAAACGCAATCTGTGCGGAGTGTTAAGGTCTTATTGGCAACAGAGGAAGAAATCGCACAGCATGATGCTTATATTGCAGCGCTCAATAAAGAGGACAGTTTTTGGTAAAAAGGTCTAAGCGAGGGCGTCTGCCCAACTATTAGGAGTTTCGTATAGTCGGACACGTTCTAGTTTGAGGTGGTTACCGTAGACATCTTGATATTGGCTATTAAGTATCCGAAAAGCTTCTGCAGCCATATTTTCAGCAGTGGGTACGCTATTCATGACTACAGTCTTGTGGTCAGGCAGTGTGTTCAAAAAGTTTATAATGTCAATGTCACCTTGGTGGACTAAAAAAGCATGGTCCCATAAATCCACGACAGATTTTTTCGCAATGGCTTTGACATCAGAAAAATCCATGACCATCCCATTATCAGATGAATTTTCTTGCTGAATAATATCCCCAGACAATGTGATCTCCATAGCGTAACGATGCCCATGAAGGTTTTTGCATTGACTTTTATGGCAAGGGATACGATGCCCAGCGTCAAATTCTAATCGTGTAGTAATTTGCATAGCCAAGATTATATCAGTAATCGGGTCTGCCGATTTCTTGGGTGAGGCCTTGATAATAGGTCAGTCTTATTCTAGATATTTTCTGATCCTCAACAGCCCCAATAATCGCGCAATCAGGCTCATGAATGTGTTTGCAATTATTAAACCGGCATTTGCCGAGGTAAGGCCGAAATTCAATAAATGCTTGTTCTAGTTGTTCAATGGTTAAGTGATTTAAACCAAATTCCTGTAGGCCGGGAGAGTCAATCAAATCGCTATTGTCATCTAAATGATATAGGTGGGCCGCTGTCGTGGTGTGTTTTCCACTATCTAAGACTTCAGAAACCTCTTGGGTTCTCACTGCAGACTCAGGAAGTAGGGCATTTACAATGGTCGATTTACCCATGCCTGATTGCCCAACTAGTACGCTTGTTTGATCGTTAAGCCATTGCTTAAGTGGGGTGATGTCTTGCTTAGCAGATAAGGGCTGTACTTGGTAACCTAGCTCTTGATAGACCTTGAGAAGCTTCATGGCTTCTGAATTATCCGCCAAGTCACACTTGTTCAGTACAATAAGTGGTTTAATCCCAGCGGCTTCAGCAGCAATTAAACAGCGATTAAGAAGGGCCTCATAGAAGCTTGGAGTGGTTGCAAGCACTATAATCACTTGAGTGACATTGGATGCAAGCGTTTTTGTTTTATATGCATTACTTCGAAATAGCAGATTAGTGCGGGGGTGAAGCTGTTCTACGACACCTTCATTGGTGTCCGTCATTTTGACAGTGACTTGGTCCCCACAAGCTAAATCATTTTTTTTGCCGCGCGTAACGCAGCTAATTTGTCTACCATCTTTGAGTTCTACACCATATCGTTTGCCGTAAGAAGCCACTACTTGTCCTTCTTGGAGTGGAAGATCCTGCGATGTTTGATTGGTCAAAAGGCTACTTTTCGAAGTGATAGTAGGTTTGATTGAGGTAGCTTGTGACATGTAACTCTTCATCTTCAAACCACTTTAATCCGAGCATGGTGTTGCAATTACGAACTTGAGCTTTTAAGCCACGTGAGGTTTTAACCAATCGATTCTCACGCGTATAAATTGCAGAGCCGTCACCACCGAAACTACTGGCATGGCATTGGATACAGTTTTTTTGCAATAATGTTTTGCCAACAACAGGATCTCCACCTGGGTAAAGGGCTGAGTATTGATCAGCGTAAGCGTTGGTTGCACCTACGCAAGTTAACAATAAAGCTGTTAGCAAATGCTTAGTCATTGATTTGGATATTACCCCGTGAACTTTGCAAGCTTCGCTATGCGAATACTTGCCGGTGGATGCGAGTCGAAGAAAGCAGAGTGTAACGGGTCTGGCGTCAAGGTTGAAGCATTATCGCGATAAAGCTTTACCAAAGCCTCTACTAAGTGTTTTGAGCTTGCATGGGTTGCAGCATAAGCATCTGCTTCAAATTCATTTTTACGTGAGTAATTTGCCATGATAGGGCGAAGGATGAAAAGGAAAACAGGGCTCACCAGCAAGAATAAAATTAATGCCATATAGCTACTCATATCATTGACCCCTAGACCAATAAAGAACCAGTTTTGGTCTTTTAACCAACCCAAGATGGCCAGTGCCAAGAAACTGACAAAAAACATCATCGCAATACGTTTAATGACATGTTTATGTTTGAAATGCCCAAGCTCATGTGCCAGAACAGCTTCAATTTCATCAGCGTTTAAGCGTTCTAGAAGCGTATCAAAAAATACCACGCGTTTGTTCTTGCCAAAGCCAGTAAAGTAGGCATTGCCGTGGCTGCTTCGTGATGAGCCATCCATGACAAACAAGCCTTGTGACTTAAAGCCACATTTAGCTAATAAACTTTCAATGCGTGTTTTCAGGGCTTCATCCTCAAGGGGGGTAAATTTATTGAATATTGGTGCAATGAAGGTTGGGTAGATGGCTAGAACTAATAAATTAAATACGCTCCAAACAGCCCATAGGTAAAACCACCAGTATTCTCCAGCACCATCCATTAACCACAATGCGGCAAATAAGATGGGAGCGCCAAGTAAAATACCGAGAATACTTTGCTTAATCATGTCCCCAATAAACATGCCATGCGTCATTTTATTGAAGCCAAAATGGGCATCGATGACGAAGGTTTTATAGTAATCAAAAGGGGCATCAATAATGCCGCTGATGATCAATGCACTTAAAATCACTAGAGCACCTCGTGCCATTTCATGGTCAGGCAGGAAGTCGCGCCAAACGTAATCGATCATTTGTAGGCCTGTGCCTAAGGTGAACGTCAGCAGTAATAGGGCTTGCACGACACTTTCAGCAATCACTAATTTTGTTTTTGCTGAGGTGTAATCTGCTGCCTTTTGATGGGCTTCGATACTAATGTCTTTGCTAAAAGCTATTGGCACCTGATTCCGGTGATTCTGCATAAAGCCAATATGCCGCTTGCCAAGCCAAATGCGGGTTAGCGTGGTTAGGGCGACTAAGCTGATGAAAATAATGCTAAGTGTGTAGCTAGGAGTAGATGCCATGATTTTTATGTTTTTCAGTTAAACTAACGTCATTATAGAAGCTTCAAATGCTTGAAGGTTCATCAATTGCAATTTAATTGCAACTTTTTAGATCAATTTAATGGAAATCATGATGGCAAATCCCAATGACAATTTAATCTGGCTTGATATGGAAATGACGGGTTTGTCCCCAGATTCTGATCGCATTATAGAACTAGCGGTGGTCGTGACAGATGCAGATTTGAACGTGATTGCGGAATCCCCCGTCATTGTCGTCCACCAAGCTAACGAAATATTAGATGGCATGGATGCTTGGAATAAAGGCACGCATGGCCGCTCTGGTCTAATTGAAAAAGTTAAAAGTTCAACGACAGATGAAGCGCAAGCAACATCGCAAATGCTGACGTTTTTAAAGCAGCATGTCCCAGAAGGAAAGTCTCCCATGTGCGGTAACTCTATCTGCCAGGATAGGCGCTTTATGGCGCGTTATATGCCAGAACTTGAAAAATACTTCCATTATCGTAATTTAGACGTCAGTACTTTTAAAGAGTTGGCAAGGCGCTGGAAGCCTACTGTTTATTCAGGCTTTAAAAAGGCGAGTAAGCATGAAGCGTTGGCTGATATTTACGAATCTATTGATGAACTTAAATATTATCGTGAGCATTTCATTAAGCTCGACTAATTCTTTAGGGCAAAAAAATGGGTGCGACAAGCGCACCCGAAGGGAGGAGAAATGCAGCTTAGGAGTAAGCTCGCTTTAACATAAGCAGTTTACGTGCCAACATTTCAATCCCTTTTTTACTTTTCTAAAAGTCCTTGGTACATGGCTAAATAAGCGCTAGCACTTTTAGTCCAATCCAAGTTTTGACGCATGCCATTTTCTTGAATAATTTTCCAGGCTTTTTCATCCTGGTAATAGCCTAAAGCGCGCTCTATGGCCGAGATAAGCGCTTTTGGTTCTGCGTTCTGCATAACAAAACCGGTTGCTGTATTGTTTTTAAAATTGATTTCATTAGTGTCTTGAACTGAATCTGCAAGGCCACCAGTGTTGTTAACGACAGGTGGCGTGCCATAACGCAAGCCGTACATTTGGTTAAGTCCGCAAGGTTCGAAGCGTGACGGCATGATAAAAATATCACACCCCGCCATAATTTGATGAGAAAGCTCCTCGTTGTAGCCTATAGTCACACTGATTTGTTTTGGAAAGCGTTTAGCTAAGTCGCGGTAGCCTTGTTCCATGTTCTTGTCACCACTTCCTAGCACCACTAACTGACAGTCGTGTTGATTAATCAGCGTTTCAGCGCTAGATAACAGCATATCTAAGCCTTTTTGATGGGTGAGACGACTGACGACGCCTAATAATGGGGTTTTAGCCTCTACTTTTAACCCAAGATTGCTTTGTAACGCAGCTTTAACAGCTTTCTTCCCATCTAAATTATTGGCATCGTAATGCTCTACTAGATAGGGGTCTGTGGCTGGATTCCATTCGTCTGTGTCAAGGCCATTTAATATCCCATTTATTTCTTTGCCGCGCGAGGTTAAAAGACCTTGCATGCCGAAGCCATAAGCTTCTGTTTGAATTTCTTTAGCGTAGCTAGGGCTAACCGTGGATAGCCCATCCGCATAAAAAATACCGGCCTTCAAGAAAGATAGTTGGCCGTAGTATTCAACCCCATTGATTTGATAGCTTTCAGCGGGCAATCCTAAGCGTCCTACCCACTCTGGGCCATAGCAACCTTGAAAGGCGAGATTGTGAATGCTTAAAACAGACTTTGCTTGTTTCATTTGAGTGCGTCTTGCACTCATAAAGTGCATGAAGGCAGGGGTCAGCCCTGTTTGCCAATCGTTGCAATGGGTAATGTCAGGAACCCAGTCAGACAGTGGGCTTTTGTCGTCGCTTAAAATGGCGGCGACAAGAGAAAGGATGCCAAAGCGTGTGGGGTTATCTTCCCAGTCTTTACCTGTGGCATCAACGTATGGGCCGCCATCTCGTTGATACAAGCCAGCTGATTCAATGGCAATGACGGGTACTTTAGTTTCAGGCATTTCTCCTAAAACAAGGTTGACTGCCCCAACGTTAGGAAGGTTAGAAATGGTCGTGAGAAATCTTGGATTGATTAATTTATTGAGGACAGCAGGATAGCCAGGAACCAAAATGCGCACGTCTACATCAATATTTTGCAAGGCTGCTGGGAGGGAACCGCTTACATCGGCGAGCCCACCGGTTTTAATCAGCGGGAATGCTTCAGAAGTGACGAATAAAATGCGCAATTTTTACTGCTCTCAGTTGAATCAATTGATGCGGTCCATCATACTGGCGGTATGATGCCAAATCAAGGCACAAAGATTCAATAAGAGGAAATAAGTATGGGCATAACAGCCTTTTTTGCAGTGGGCATTGGCGCCGCAATCGGTGCCTGGGGAAGGTGGGGATTAAGCTTGGCGTTTAATGCGCTATTTCCATTAGTGCCACTTGGCACTTTGATCGCTAATTTGGTGGGTGGTTATTTAATGGGCATTAGTATGGGCCTCATTGGTTTGGGTGGCTTACTAAGCCCTGAATTAAGACTATTAGTGACAACGGGCTTTCTTGGTGGCTTGACTACCTTTTCAACATTTTCGGCCGAGTCGGTCACATTATTTTCTCGCGGCGACTACGGCTGGGCGACTTTGCATTTAATGAGTCATTTGTTTGGGTCATTGCTTCTGACAGCACTTGGCTTAATGACCGTGCAACTTTTAAAGCAATAAGTGTTCATATCAATATAATGAGTTTACGGCTACGCCTTAATTTACTAATCACAGCGTTATCTTTAGCCTTCATGATGGCAGCGGGATGGGCGATTGTGAATGATGCTAAAGTTTCTATTAGGGAGCGAGTTGAGGCTGCTTCTCGTGTCACGGTGCAATTATTGGATAATGTGATTGTGACTTCTGTTATGAACCCGAGTTTAGGGGATACTACAGACGTCTTAAATGTATTTTTGCGCTCATTAGGTTATGTGCGTAGCAGCCAAATTAAGTTATACGATTACCGTGGCAATGTTCTTTATGAATCACCACAGTCTTCTTATCGAAGTGAAGTTCATCCTCCGCAATGGTTCATCAGCCTAGTCGAGCCAAAGAAAGAGACTGTTCAACGCAGAGTGCGTTACGGAACGTTGGTGGTGACCTCTAGCGCAGCAGGTTCTATAAGAGAAGCATGGCGTGGCGTACAGAATTTAATGTGGATGGGTTTTGGCTTTTTTCTGATCCTGAACATCATGGTTTACGCTCTTTTGAGTCACGCTTTGCGTCCAGTACGACATATTCTTGGGGCTATTAATCGAATGGAGCAAGGCGACCTAACAGTGCGCCTTGAGTCTTTTAAATTACCGGAATTTGATACGATTGGACATAGCTTAAATCGGATGGCGGAATCTTTAGAGGCGGAACGTCAGCTCGAAGAAAATCGTCAATTAACGGCTTTGATTCAAACGCATATTGAAGATGAGCGGCGAAGCCTTGCACGTGAACTTCACGATGAGTTGGGGCAGTATGTGACCGCCATTAAAACTTTTGCTGTTGGGATCGCGAATAAAACAATGGAAAAAATGCCAGATGTTTCTTCCAATGCACAGACAATTGTCGCGGCTGCAAATCATATCTATGATGGAATGCACAGCATTATTCGTCATTTACGCCCTGGAGCATTGGATAATTTAGGGCTATCGGAAACAATTAAAGATGCCCTTCACCATCTACAAAAGCAACATCCTGAGATTGAGTTTAAGCTCGATTTGGTTGGGGATCTAGAATCCCTAGGTGAAAGTCTCAATATTAATGTTTATCGTATTGTGCAGGAATCCTTAAATAATGCGGTGAAGCATGCAAAAGCCAGTATGATTCATGTAGTGTTGAAAAAGGATGAAGCTGGAAATCTAAGTCTTAAAATACAAGATAATGGACTTGGTATGAATGTCAGTAGCGTTGATCAAAGTAAGCATTTTGGTTTGTTAGGCATACGTGAGAGAACGCAAGGCTTTCATGGTCAATTTAATATTGAATCTACGCCCAAAAAAGGTACTACAATTTTAATTTATATTCCCAGGGAGTCTACTGCATGAGTTTACCCATTAATGTGATGTTAGTGGATGACCACGCAGTCGTTCGCATGGGCTTTAAAATGCTTTTAGAGTCTGACACTGACATCAAGGTGGTTGCGGAAGCGGAAAGTGGTGAAACTGCTGTCAAAATGTATATGGAGCATAAACCTGATGTCGTGGTGATGGATATCACTATGCCAGGGATTGGCGGTCTTGAGGCGACGGATCGCATCATCGCAAAAGATGGTTCGGCGCGTATCCTTGTGCTTTCAGCCCATGAAGACTCTGTCCATCCCAAACGTGTTTTGAATGCAGGTGCAATGGGTTATTTAACAAAACGAAGCGCCGCCGAAGAATTGATTAAAGCGATTCGTACAGTCGCAGGCCGCAAGATGTATCTTGAAGCGAGCATTGCGCAACAAATGGCGATTCAGCAGTTAAATGGCGAAAAAAATCCTGTCGATGTACTTTCTGATCGTGAGTTTGAGGTCTTCATGGCCTTAGCTAAAGGAGAAACAACGAATCAGATTGCAGAGACGTTGAGTTTGTCGCCGCGCACTGTAGGCACTCATTTGTACAATATCAAACAGAAACTGAATGCAGGAAATTCAGCTGAAATTGCTTTGATCGCGATGCGCTCAGGCTTGATTGATCCTTAACTTTTCTTTTTGGCGCTTGCATTCGCGCTTACGCTGATGACGCCGCTACTGATGATTAAAATAATCGCTAACCAGCGGTCGACTGATAGCGTTTCATTCCAGAGTAAAATGCCAAATAAGCTTGCAAGTACAACGGTAGTATAAGCGAGGCTACCTACCACTAAAGGGTTGCCAGTTCGGTAAGCGCGTGTCATAGCAAGCTGTGCAATCGTGGCGCAAGTTCCTAAGCCAGCAAGTATTGGTAGGTCTTTTAATTCCAATACACTGAAGTGATGAATGATCATCCAAGCCCCACCCCCTAATGTACACACTAGGGAAAAATAAAATACGGTGCGCCAGTCTGGTTCACCAGCACGTCCAAGTTGTGCCACCTGCACGTACACCCAGCCTGCTAATAGGCCGGAGAGCAATCCTAAGCCACCTGCCACTAATTCTCCATAATGAATGCTTGGCTTTAGTAATAAAGCCACCCCTATAAACCCTGTAATGATGGCAAAAATCAATACTTTTCTGGGCCGTTCATGAAATGTTATCGTTAAGATTGCTGCCATTGCTAATGGAGAGGTGTAATTAAGAGTGATGGCGCTAGCCAGAGGAAGCGCGCTAATCGCATAAAAAAACATCACCATTGAAATGAAACCGATAATCGACCGCGACATCTGCATTTTGATCAACTGGGTGCTAATTGAAAGGCGATTGATCGAGACGTAACTTGTAATGAACACCAAGCCCACCAAGGATCGGTAAAAAACGAGTTCGGCGCTAGAGAATTTATGTGAGGCGATTTTAACTAGCACGCCCATGATAGCGAAGAAGAATGCTGCCACCAGCATCCACAGACTCCCCCATTTAAACTGCTTCACAGATGCGGTTCTAACTGCATTCGCAGCCAATAATGAAAATGCTCTAAGCCTGTCTCCATGGGGTGTTGGTATGGGCCGCGTTCATCTAAGCCCTGAGCAAAAAGTGCTTGACGGCCATCATGCATGCGCTGGCAAATTTCTTTGTCTTCAACAGCCGTTTCTTCATAAGCAGCTTGCTGGGCGGCAACATACTCGCGTTCAAATAAAGCGATATCCTCAGGGTAGTAAAACTCGACAACGTTGGTGCAAGCGTCAACCCCGCGAGGGATAATATGTGAAATCACAAGCACGTTTGGGTACCACTCAATCATTAGGAATGGGTAATATAACATCCAAATGGCGCCATGCTTGGGCAGCCCTTTCTTTCCTTGATATTGCTTAACTTGTGCTTGCCAGTTTTTGTAGATTTCGGAGCCAGATTTTTCATAAGACGGTTTATACCCTACAGTTTGTAAACTGTAATCTTTACCGAATTCCCAATGCAGCGCATCGCAATCCACAAAACGGTCTAAGCCAGGATGGAATGGGCCTACGTGATAATCCTCTAAATAAACTTCAATAAAGGTCTTCCAGTTGAAGCAATATTCATCAACACTGACCCGATTTAGCATGTAATTGGTAAAATTAAAGTCTTGCTTGCAACCGAGTGATGCTAAGTCCTCTGCAATTTTACGCTTGCTATTAAAAAGCAGGCCTTGCCAATTGGTGAGTGGTGTATGGTCTAAATGAAGGCAGGGATTTTCGTTAAACTGAGGTGCGCCTAAAAGTTCACCTTTGAGGTTATAAGTCCATCGGTGCAGTGGACAAACAATATGTTTAGTGTTGCCTTGCCCCGTCAACATTAAAGCTTGCCGATGTCTGCATACATTGCTGACCAAGTTAATCCCTTGCTGATCATGTACAAGCGCTTTGCCATCTTGCATCCAGTTGAGCGTATAAAAATCTCCTTGGTTCGGCACCATCAGTTCGTGGCCTAAATACTGTGGCGCTTTCGGAAAAAGATATTCACTTTCTAGCGCATAGATTGTTGGGTCGGTATACCAAGCGACAGGGAGTTGTGCTGAGTTTTTAATCTGAATGTCGTTGTTTAATCCGAGAGAAATCATGTGGCTTATTCGTATAACGGGCTTGTTTTAATACGCTAATTTATTTTAAGGGTAGGGATTTTGCCCGAACCCTATTTTTTTTCAAGTTTTTTCCAGCTTTAAAAAACTGATCTTGATTTAAGTCACGAGAAATTGGAACAATTATCAGGGCTTAAAACATCAATAATAGGCCGCAAAAAGCCGTCAATTCTTGCCTAAAAGGATGTTTTGAGATAATCTCGACTCCTTGGATCTAAAACAATTTGATAGGCTAAGGAGCAGGTGAATGAAAAATCCACTAGATTCAGTTTTAGGTACGATCATTTCTGGCTTGATTCTGACGTTTGTATTGTATTCATTCGTAAAACATTTCGTATTGGCGGGGGTGTAATTTATGGAATACTCATTAGGCATTTTCCGCTGGTTGCACATCCTGGCAGGCATCACTTGGATTGGGCTGCTCTATTATTTTAATCTGGTCCAAATGCCTGCAATGAAAGATGCTGCTGCAGATGGCACAGCGGCAGGAATATCGAAACATGTAGCCCCACGTGCTTTGCTTTGGTTCCGTTGGGCCGCTGTTGCGACCTGGTTGATGGGGGCTGCATTATTAGGGCCCAACTTTGCTTCTGCGTTTGGTTTACAGGCTGGTTACACCGGCATTGGGATTGGTGCATGGTTGGGCACTATTATGTTGTTTAATGTTTGGGTGCTAATCTGGCCCAATCAGCAAAAGATTTTGGGTTTGGTTTCGGCGACGGATGAAGAGAAAGCGAAGTCCCGTCGCGTTGCATTTTTAGCCTCTCGAACCAATATGATGCTTTCTTTGCCAATGTTATTTTTTATGGCCAACGGGTTGACGCATAAGGCGCTTATCGGTTTATAAGTTTTTTATTTAAGCTGGAATTGGCGGCTTAAGCCGCCTTTTTCATTTTTATCTGGCAACAGACTGTTGCCATTTTTTGTTCTGGAAATATTGAGTAACTGATATGTCACAACATCTGATGAATACCTATGCACGTCAACCTATTAGCTTCGTAAGGGGTGAAGGTGTTTGGCTAATTGATGCGGAAGGCAATCGTTATTTAGATGCGCTTGCTGGCGTTGCCGTGAATGGGTTGGGTCATGCGCATCCCAAGCTTGTTAAAGCGATTAGCGAGCAGGCTGCCAAGTTAATTCACGTCTCTAATATGTATCACATTAATGAACAAGCGCGTCTTGCTGATAAGCTTTGTGAAATTTCAGGTATGGACAGAGTATTCTTTTGTAATTCTGGCTGTGAAGCAAATGAAGCTTCAATTAAGCTGGCTAGACTTTATGGCCACAATAAAGGGGTTAAAAGTCCTGAAATTATTGTGATGGAAAAGTCATTCCATGGCAGGACGTTAGCCACTCTTTCAGCGACTGGTAATCGTAAAACGCAAGCGGGCTTTGAGCCTTTGGTCAGTGGTTTCGTGCGGGTGCCTTTTGATGATGTGGAAGCGGTACGTCAAGTGGCAGCGCACAATAAAAATGTCGTGGCGATTTTGGTTGAGCCGGTTCAAGGCGAGGGGGGCATTAATATTCCCTATGACGCTTCGGGCTACTTAGAGCAATTACGTAAAATTTGCGATGATCACGGCTGGTTGTTAATGCTAGATGAAGTGCAAACCGGCATAGGTCGCACTGGAACTTGGTTTGCATTTCAGCACACCAATATTATGCCAGATGTGATGTCTTTGGCTAAGGGCCTAGGCTCCGGAGTCCCCATTGGCGCTTGCGTGGCTAGAGGGGTGGCTGCAGAAACATTCACATACGGCAAGCACGGCTCAACCTTTGGAGGAAATCCATTAGCTACGGCTGCTGGCTTTGCTACATTACAAATTATCGAAGAAGAAGATTTACGTGCACACGCAGAAAAAATGGGCGATGTTATTTGCAATGGCTTACGTGGTGCGTTGAAGGATGTGGCTGGCGTTAATGTCATCCGAAATGCCGGCTTAATGATTGGTATTGAGCTTGATCGGCCATGTGGCGATTTGGTAAAGCGTGCGCTTGCTGAAAGGCTTTTAATCAACGTAACCGCTGAGAACGTGGTGCGTTTATTACCACCCCTTGTGATTAGTCAAAGCGAAGCAGAGCAATTGGTGGCAATCTTAGGCAAACTAATTAAGCAGTTTTTAAGTGAATAATATTTTTTAAATGAATGGTTTAAACGTCCAAACATTTTGGTCAACATCATGACAATCAAACACTTTTTGCAATTTAATGACTTAAATCTTGATGAGCTCAATCATATTTTTGAGCGCACACGTTGGATTAAAGCTCAATTTAAAGCCTACCAACAGTACTGGCCACTCTCAGATCGTACTTTGGTGATGATCTTTGAGAAGGCGAGTACACGCACACGATTGTCATTTGAAGCTGGCATGCAGCAATTGGGAGGCTCCGCAATTTATCTGAATACGCGTGACTCACAATTGGGGCGTGGCGAACCTGTAGAGGATGCGGCACAGGTCATCTCGCGTATGAGTGATATCGTGATGATTAGGACGTTTGAGCAAGATATTATTGAGCGGTTTGCAGCTAATTCTCGTGTGCCTGTGATTAACGGGTTAACGAATGAATATCACCCTTGCCAA
The DNA here is from genome assembly GCA_903953055.1 of uncultured Methylophilaceae bacterium. Classification (GTDB taxonomy): domain Bacteria; phylum Pseudomonadota; class Gammaproteobacteria; order Burkholderiales; family Methylophilaceae; genus Methylopumilus_A. The sequence continues at coordinate 4,332 of CAJBIA010000039.1, read as the reverse complement.
ATTTTGGCTGATATTTTTACGTTTATTGAACATCGCGGCCCAATTAAAGGTAAGACGGTGGCTTGGATTGGCGATTCTAATAATGTTTGTAATACTTGGCTACAGGCTGCAGAAGTCCTTGATTTTAATGTGCATGTTTCAACTCCTCCAGGTTACGAGGTTGAGCCGGAGCGCGCTAACTTGTATGGCGATAGTCATTACGAAGAATTTGCTGACCCGATGGAGGCCGTTCGAGGGGCGGACTTGGTAACGACTGATGTTTGGACGTCAATGGGCTTCGAAGCTGAGAATGAAGAACGTATGCGCGACTTTGCAGATTGGCAAGTGGATACAGACATGATGCAAGTGGCAAAAGAAGATGCTTTGTTCATGCATTGTTTGCCTGCGCATCGCGGGGAAGAGGTTTCTGCCGATGTGATTGATGGTAAACACTCTGTGGTGTGGGATGAGGCTGAGAACCGCTTACACGTTCAAAAGGCGTTAATGGAATATTTATTATTAGGTCATGTTGGCGCTTAATAGTTTAAGCAATTGATTTTATTTTGGGAATGATGAAGTAATGAGCGAAATTAAAAAAGTAGTGCTGGCCTATTCAGGGGGTTTAGATACCTCTGTTATCTTGAAATGGCTTCAAGATGAATATCAATGTGAAGTGGTGACGTTCACAGCTGACCTGGGTCAAGGCGAGGAACTGGAACCGGCGCGCGCTAAAGCTAAAGCGGCAGGCGTAAAAGAAATTTATATTGATGATGTCCGTGAAGAGTTCGTCCGTGATTTCGTGTTCCCAATGTTTCGTGCCAATACCGTTTATGAAGGCGAATATTTGCTCGGTACATCAATTGCACGCCCTTTGATTGCTAAACGTTTAATTGAAATTGCTAATGAAACAGGCGCGGATGCTATCTCTCACGGTGCGACAGGTAAGGGGAATGATCAAGTGCGTTTTGAGCTTGGCGCTTATGCCTTAAAACCAAACATTCACATCATTGCGCCATGGCGCGAGTGGGATTTACTTTCACGTGAAAAACTTTTGGCTTATGCGGAAAAGCATGGCATCCCGGTTGAAATGAAACATAAGCAAGGTGGGAGTCCATATAGTATGGACGCCAACTTGTTGCACATATCTTACGAAGGTCGTCATTTGGAGAATCCAGCGGCTGAGGCTGAAGAAGACATGTGGCGCTGGACAGTTTCTCCTGAAAAGGCGCCAGATGCGGCTGAGTATTTAGATATTGAGTATGTGAATGGCGACCCAGTCGCTTTAAATGGCGAAAAAATGAAGGCGCATGAAATTTTGGCCCATTTAAACAAGCTTGGCGGTAAGCACGGCATTGGCAGATTAGACTTAGTAGAAAATCGATATGTTGGTATGAAATCGCGTGGCTGTTATGAAACGCCAGGCGGCACTATTTTGCTTAAAGCACATCGTGCGATTGAGTCAATTACATTAGACCGCGAAGTCGCTCATTTAAAAGACGATTTGATGCCACGTTATGCGAGCATGATTTATAACGGTTATTGGTGGAGTCCAGAGCGTTTAGCACTTCAAAGCCTGATTGACCATACACAAAAAACAGTGAATGGATGGGTACGTCTAAAGTTGTATAAAGGAAATGTCATTGTAGCGGGTCGTGATTCCAAAACCGATTCGTTATTTGATCCAACGATTGCAACGTTTGAAGATGATAAAGGCGCTTATGACCAAAAAGATGCAGCTGGTTTTATTAAACTGAATGCATTGAGATTGCGTATTGCGGCAAATTTAAAACAAAAGAAACAATAATTTAGAGGAAAAAGTCATGGCTCAATTTGATAATGTAAGCGTTAAGAAAAAAGCAAACGTCTATTTCGACGGCAAGTGCGTTAGCCATACGGTTTTATTGCCAAATGGAACACGAAGCACTATTGGGGTAATTTTTCCAAGTTCCCTTACATTCAATACGGCAGCGCCAGAACTAATGGAAATCAGTTTAGGTGTTTGTAAAGTGCGTCTGGCTGGCGAAACAGACTGGAAAACCTACGGACCAGGAGAGAAATTCACTGTTCCAGGTAATTCCTCGTTTGATATTGAAGTGCTTGAAACGCTAGATTACGTTTGTCATTTTGAATAATTAAGAGGTCGATATGCCATCCTTTGATATTACTTCTGAAGTCGATATGGTTGCGTTGAAAAATGCGATTGATGTGGTGGGTCGTAGCATTACGAATCGCTACGACTTTAAAGGGACAAGCGCTAATGTTGAGCTGAATGAAAAAGACAGCTTAATGACTTTGTTTGGCGACTCTGATTTTCAATTAGATCAAATTAAAGACATTCTATTGCCCGCGATGGAAAAGAAAGAGGCCGATAGTGCGAAGCGTCTTGATCATCAAGATGTTCAGAAGATTTCAGGCAATAAAGTTAAGCAAGTACTCAAGATTAAGGATGGCATTGATAGTGAGCTTGCAAAACGTATTGTGAAGTTGATAAAAGATAGCGGTGTGAAAGTACAGGCAAGCATCCAAGGTGACATGGTGCGTGTCGTTGGCGCCAAACGTGATGTGTTGCAAGACACGATTGCTCAAGTAAAAAAATCTGTGACCGACTTCCCTTTGCAGTTTGGTAATTTTAGAGACTAATTTTTATATTGTTAGAAGTTGAATGAGCGCAAAAACCCTTTACGATAAATTGTTTGATTCCCATGTGGTGACCGAAGAAAACGGGACTGCGTTGATTTATATCGACCGTCATTTGGTGCACGAGGTGACCAGTCCACAAGCGTTTGAAGGCTTGCGTTTGGCTGGCCGTAAACCATGGCGTAAAGATTCAATTGTGGCTACTGCAGATCACAATACGCCTACTAATGGCTGGGATAAAGGGTTGGATGGCATTGCAGATCCAATTTCTCGTATTCAAATTGAGACCCTGGATAGCAATATCAAAGAGTTTGGGGCAAAAGCTTATTTTCCATTCATGGCTAAAGGACAAGGGATTGTCCATGTGATGGGACCTGAACAAGGCGCGACATTGCCTGGTATGACAGTGGTCTGCGGGGATTCTCATACCAGCACACATGGTGCATTTGGCGCACTGGCTCATGGGATTGGGACATCTGAAGTTGAGCATGTGATGGCAACCCAATGTTTAGTGCAAAAAAAATCAAAAGCAATGCTGGTCCGTGTTGATGGAAAATTAGGTCATGGCGTCACCGCTAAGGATATTGCATTAGCGATTATCGGAAAAGTAGGCACTGCAGGTGGGACGGGTTATGCCATTGAGTTTGGTGGAAGTGCCATTCAGGCACTGACCATGGAAGGTCGTATGACGCTTTGTAATATGGCGATTGAAGCTGGTGCACGTGCTGGAATGGTGGCCGTGGACGATAAGACGATCGATTACGTTAAAGGTCGTCCTTATGCGCCTCGGTCAGATCAGTGGGATGCTGCAGTGACTTATTGGCGAACATTAGTTAGTGATGAAAATGCAAAGTTTGATGCAATCATTACATTGAATGCTGAGAATATTCAACCACAAGTGACCTGGGGAACGTCGCCTGAAATGGTGGTAGGGATTGATGGCGCAGTGCCTGATCCCGCAAAAGAATCTGATGCCACTAAAAAAGGCAGCATGGAGCGTGCCTTAATATATATGGGATTGCAGGCAAATACCCCAATGAATGCGATCAGTATTGATAAAGTCTTTATTGGATCATGCACAAACTCGCGTATTGAAGATTTACGCGCTGCAGCGCATGTAGCTAAGGGCAAGAAAATTGCTGTTAATGTGAAGTTAGCATTGGTCGTACCTGGTTCTGGATTGGTCAAAGCGCAAGCCGAAGCTGAAGGATTGGATCAGGTTTTTAAAGCAGCCGGTTTTGAGTGGCGAGAGCCAGGATGTTCAATGTGTTTGGCAATGAATGCGGACCGATTGGAGCCCGGCGAGCGTTGCGCTTCGACTTCTAATCGCAACTTTGAAGGTCGGCAAGGTTTGGGTGGAAGAACGCACCTGGTCAGCCCTGAGATGGCAGCAGCAGCAGCGATTGCAGGACACTTTGTAGATGTCCGGACTTTTGCTTAATTAACGAGAATTAATAATATGCAAGCATTTACCCGGTTAGATGGATTAGTGGTTCCGCTCGATAGAGCGAATGTTGACACAGATGCCATTATTCCCAAGCAATTTTTGAAGTCGATTAAACGAAGTGGCTTCGGTCCGAATGCTTTCGATGAATGGCGCTATTTAGATCACGGCGAGCCAGGTATGGACAACAGCAAGCGCAATATTAATCCTGATTTTGTGGCGACTCTTAAAGTGGCTGTGGAAAATGTCAGCCGCTTTTATAAAAAGCAGGT
>CAJBIA010000038.1 GCA_903953055.1 uncultured Methylophilaceae bacterium | reverse complement strand
CCTTCGGCCTAGACCGTTTGGTAACCTTGATGGCGGGTGCTGAGTCTATTCGTGACGTGATTGCGTTCCCGAAAACGCAGCGCGCTCAATGCCTAATGACGAATGCGCCAAATGAAGTGGATGAAAAGCAGCTTCGTGAACTGCATATTCGTGTGCGTACACCCAATGTGGCCGGCGCTTAATTAAGTGAGATAAAAAGGCGCTTTAAAAGCGCCTTTTTAGTATCTAGTTGATGACCGAAAAAAAATTTAAAACCCCTATTTCTGTTTTAGTCCTTATTCACACCGCTGACTTAAGGGTCCTGCTAATCGAGCGTGCAGATAAGCCGGGATTTTGGCAGTCCGTGACTGGAAGTATTGAAACAGAAGATGCGACATTGCGTGACACAGCCATTCGCGAAGTGATGGAAGAAACTGGCTTAGATGCCCATCAGTTTGCCTTGACTGATTGGCATTTCTCGCAAACGTATGAAATCTACGAGCACTGGCGTTATCGATATGCGCCTGGTGTGAAGCAAAATGAAGAGCATGTGTTTGGTCTAGAATTGCCATCGATCTTGGATGTGAAGTTGTCACCTAATGAACATGTGGCTTTCGAATGGGTGGATTGGCGTGAAGCGGCCAAACGTGTATTCTCATGGACAAATGTGGAAGCGCTTCGCCTCCTCGGCGAACGTCACCAATTAATACTTTAACGGACTTTTATGCAGATTTCCCCGATTAAATTTGAACGATATCAAGCGAGCGATGATGAAGACTTGCAGGCGCGAATTGTGTCTGCAAAAGCCAAGCTCGGTAAAAAACTAGTCATCCTTGGCCATCATTATCAGCAAGAGGGCGTGTATCGTCATGCGGACTTTACCGGAGATTCACTTAAACTTTCTCGCTTTGCTGCTGAGACTGATGCCCAATACATCGTATTTTTAGGTGTACATTTTATGGCCGAAGTGGCTGATATTTTGTCACGCCCAGATCAAATTTCAATCTTGCCTGACCTGTCTGCTGGCTGCTCGATGGCCGACATGGCTAACTTGGCAAAAGTTGAGCGTTCACGACGTGAGCTCGCTAAAGTGTTAGATTTTGATGAAGAAATCACGCCAGTAACCTACATTAATTCCGCCGCTGATCTCAAAGCCTTTTGTGGTGAACATGGCGGGATTGTATGTACGTCAACGAACGCACCTAAAATTTTAGAGTGGGCCTTCAAACAACGTGAAAAAGTCTTATTCTTTCCTGACCAAAACTTAGGACGTTGGAGCGGTTACAAAATGGGAATCCCATTAGATGAAATGCCTGTCTGGGATCCTGATCAGCCGATGGGCGGATTGACTGAAGCGCAAATTAAAAATGCTAAGATTTTGCTATGGAAAGGGCACTGCGCCGTCCATCAAATGTTCCGTGAGCAAAATATTACTAAATTCCGTGCCGAGCATCCTGAGGGACTCGTCATTTCTCACCCAGAATCCCCGTTTGAAGTCTGTTTAAACTCTGATTATGTGGGTTCGACGGAGTACATATTAAAAACGGTGAGTGACGCCCCGACAGGGACAAAATGGTTAGTGGGCACCGAGCTTAATTTAGTCAATCGTTTAGCTGAGCAGATGAAGCCGCAAGGTAAAACCGTTCAGTTCATGTCACATGTAGTCTGTGAGTGTTCCACCATGGCGCGGATTGATCCGCAGCATCTTGCCTGGACTTTAGAGAATTTGGTTGAAGGCAATGTGGTGAATCAAATTAAAGTGCCATTAAGTGAAGCTAAATTAGCAAAGTTAACTTTAGACCGTATGTTGGCGGCGTCGTAAACCGCGTGTCATCCTTTTAAAAAGGGCGAGGAATGCACAATACGCTTCGTATTGCCACCTTCAATATCCACAAGGGGGTCACGCATTTTAACGCTCGATTTTCTTTGCATGAACAGCGTGAATTATTGCGAACATTGCGGCCTGAGATTGTTTTTCTTCAAGAAGTCCGTGATCAACATGCCCCACATAGTAAGCGCTTCGCAGAATGGCCTGCACAAGGGCAGGCCGCTTTTTTAGCAGAGGCCATCTGGCCGAATTTTTCTTATGGTAAAAATTCGGTTTATCCTGCCGGTCATCACGGCAATGCCATTCTTTCAAAATTTCCGATTGTTGCTGAAAAAAATGCGGATATCTCAGCGCATCTCACCGAGGATCGGGGGATGTTGCATTGCACCATCCAAATTCCTCATTGGGGAAAACCCTTGCATGCGATCTGTGTCCATCTTGGCTTATTTGCTCGTTGGCGGCATAGCCAATTAAAAATGGTTTCCGATTATATTGATGCCCATGTCCCGATGGATGAACCTTTACTGATTGCTGGTGATTTTAATGATTGGACCACACGGGCGGGGAGTGTATTCGCCAGCAGAATGGGCTTGCATGAGGTGTTTGAGCGGCATACGGGTCGGCATGCGAGGAGCTTTCCTTCCCTTTTGCCGATGTTGCGCTTGGACCGAGTTTACGTGCGCGGATTTGAGATTCAGCATGCAGAGGTGCACGCAGGAACTCGGTTGATTAGAATGTCGGATCACGCTGTTCTTAGTGCGACGCTCATAAAAAAATGACGCAATTTCTTCATGGCAATCAAATCAAACTGCTACGCAGTGGTGAGGAATATTTTCCTGCACTAGAAACTGCGATAGAGGCCGCTCAGCATGAAATTTACCTAGAGACCTATATCTACCAAGCCGATAAGGTGGGTGTGCAAATCGGACAATCACTCACTCGTGCGGCGCAACGTGGGGTTTCAGTGTATTTGTTGTTGGATGGTTTTGGCAGTAAAGACTTACCCATCAGTTACCTTCAAAGCTTAAGTCTTGCCGGTGTGCAGGTATTGTTCTATCGAGCTAGAATTTCACCCTGGAGCCTTAAACGTAGCCGACTGCGCCGACTGCATCGTAAAGTGGTTGTGATTGACCAAAAAATTGGTTTTGTGGGAGGCATCAACATCATTGATGATTATGATGTGCCTGCTGGTGCTACCCCGCGTGTGGATTATGCGGTTCGATTGGAAGGGGCATTGCTTCCGATGCTCCATGCAAGTGTTGCCAAATTTTGGCGGCGCATTGCTTGGTCGCAAATGCGCCGCCTGCCGATGGAGTCAATGATGCCGCATGACCGTCAAATTTCAGGCCATCAGGGCATGCAGGCAGCATTAGTGTTGCGGGACAATATCTTGCACCGTCGGGACATCGAGCAAGCTTATTTAGAGGCCATCACTAACGCTAAAAATGAAATTATTATCGCGAACGCTTATTTTCTGCCTGGTAGGGACTTCCGTAAAGCACTCTTAGAGGCTTCCCTTCGGGGCGTGCGAATTAAATTGTTATTACAGGGGCGTGTGGAGTATTTTGCGATGTTTGCGACGCATGCCTTTTATAGTCTTTTTTTACAAAATAAAATTGAGATTTTTGAATATCAAAAAAGCTTTATGCACAGTAAAGTGGCGGTCATTGACGATGAGTGGGCGACGGTGGGGTCTTCAAATATAGACCCATTTAGCTTGTTATTGGCAAGAGAAGCCAATGTGATCGTCATGGATAAACAATTCTCGACTGAACTAAAAGCGGACATTCTTAAAACGATAGAGGACGGAAGTGTAAAAATTGCGCATGAAGCTTGGCAGCATAGAAGTTTAAGAACGCGTCTTGCTTCATGGTGTTCGTATGGTTTGATGCGGATTTTTTTAGGATTGATTGGTTACGCTAAAGAGCAGTAAGTGTTTCTAAGCATGCAACGGTGATGCTTTTCGATATAATTGCATATGAAAATTACACTGGCTTTTATTAAGTCTGAGAGGTTGAAATGAAACAGGTTGTGAATATAGGACTCCGTTCGGTACTTTTTCTATTCATCGCTGCGCTGACAGCATGCAGCACCATGAAAGACTTGGGCAACGTGAACGTGTGGCCATTTGGAAGTAAAGCGGATGCGCCGCGGGTTTATCACCCGGCAAATTCAGTTGCCTATACTTGCGAGGGGAATAAAAAATTCTTTGTTCGGATGTTGGACAAGGGGGCGGATGCTTGGTTGATTCTTCCTGACCGTGAAGTATCACTACCCCAAGTAGGCACCACGAAGATTTACTCTAATGGCATCAGTAAGTTGGATTTGAGCGCGGAGGAAGCGGTCTTAGTGGTGAGTGCTTCAGCGACCTTCACCGGCTGCAAGCCAGAACCATTAGCCAAATAAACATACGATTGAGGGAGTCATCATGAAGAGTTATCGAAAAGAACTTTGGTTTAATCCGCCGACCCGTGTTGCCCTGATTAACATCACCAATCAAATTGATGAGTGCTTACGTGAAAGTGGTGTGCGTGAAGGTCTCGTGCTAGTCAATGCGATGCATATTACGGCCAGCGTATTCATCAATGATGATGAGTCTGGTCTGCATCATGATTATAAAGAGTGGTTAGAGCGCTTGGCGCCACACGAGCCCATTCGTAATTATCGTCATAATGATACGGGCGAAGATAATGCGGACGCGCACATGAAGCGTCAAATTATGGGGCGTGAAGTGGTGGTCGCCATCACTGAAGGTCGATTAGATTTTGGTCCTTGGGAACAAATCTTTTATGGTGAGTTTGATGGCCGTCGTAAGAAACGGGTATTAGTCAAAATTATTGGTGAATAAGTTTAAGGTTTTAATTGAATGAAAGTTCCAGAACTCCTCGCGCCCGCTGGCGACTTAGATCGCATGCGTACTGCATTTGATTTTGGCGCAGACGCGGTTTATGCAGGTCAGCCACGTTACAGTTTACGTGCAAGAAATAATGATTTTTCAATGGCCAACATTGAAATAGGCATTAATGAAGCACATGCTCGTGGCAAGAAATTTTTTGTTGCGAGTAATATTCTGCCACATAACGCAAAGATCAAAACTTACATGGCAGACATGGAGCCAGTGATTGCCATGAATCCAGACGCATTAATTATGGCGGATCCCGGTTTAATTATGATGGTGCGTGAAAAGTGGCCTGAAGTGGATGTGCACCTTTCTGTCCAAGCGAACACAGTGAATTATGCCGCCGTGAAATTCTGGAAAGCCTTGGGGCTAACCCGCGTGATCTTGTCACGTGAACTGTCGATTGATGAAATAGAAGAAATTCGTCAACTGTGCCCAGACATGGAATTAGAAGTATTTGTGCATGGCGCCTTGTGTATTGCTTATTCAGGCCGCTGTTTATTATCTGGCTATTTCAATCACCGCGACCCTAACCAAGGCACCTGTACCAATAGTTGCCGCTGGGACTACAAAGTGCATGATGCAGCTGAGGATGCTGCCGGTGTGATTCGCTTGCAAGATTTTGACTTTAAAGCGGAAATGGAGAAATCAAACCTATCGAGTTGCGGCAGTATGCAACGTCATCCGGAAGCGGATAAGGTTTATTTGATTGAGGAAAAAGATCGTCCCGGTGAGCTATTACCCATCATGGAAGATGAGCACGGCACTTACATCATGAATAGTAAGGATCTACGTGCAATTGAGCATGTCGAGCGTCTCACCAAGATTGGGGTGGATTCCCTTAAGATTGAAGGTCGAACAAAGTCACGCTATTACGTCGCAAGGACTTGCCAGGCCTATCGACGTGCGGTGGATGATGCGGTAGCAGGACGTCCCTTTGATATGAGTTTGCTGGGAGAATTGGAAAGCCTAGCAAATCGCGGATATACGGATGGTTTCTATGAGCGTCATCACACGGAAGATCATCAAAATTATATGCAAGGCTATTCAAAGTCTAATCGCAGTTTGTATGTCGGCGACATTACAGGCTATGACGATGTCAAAGGATTGGCAGATGTTGCCGTTAAAAATCGTTTTGCGGTGGGCGATCGCTTAGAAATTGTGCATCCAAGTGGCAATCGGGAAATTGTGGTAGAAACCATGCTTAATAAAAAGGGTGAGCCCGTCACAGAAGCGGCAGGTAGCGGCATTTTTGTGAAGTTACCCCTACCAGCCGCCGATTTAAATAACGCGATGTTAGCGCGTTATTTGTAGCAACTGTTAAGCAATAAAAAAGGCGCGGATTGATTATTCCGCGCCTTTTTTATTGCTTAAATCAATCTTTAGCCTTGAATATAGCTTTCCAGTTGTTTAATCAAAAATTGTTGGTAGGTAATTGTCTCTTTCACCAAGTCGCCAATCGACAGGACACCGATGACATTGTTATTTTCAAGGACGGGTAAATGGCGAATCCGTTTGTCTGACATGACGCTCATACAGTCCTCCACCGTTTTATCTGGGCTGACGGTAATTACATGAGAGGACATCACCTCCGAAATGCGTGTGGTTTTGGCAGTTTTCCCCTTCAGCGCGACATTACGTGCATAATCACGCTCAGAAAAAATACCAACTAATTTCCCAGCCTCTAAAACCAATAAAGCGCCCACATGGTGTTTTTCCATGATCAAAAGTGCTTCATAAACATCACTGCTTGGGGGGATGGAAAGTATTTGATTGCCTTTGAGGGCTAATAGTTGAGCTGCTGTTTTCATGGCAATTCCTCCTGCTAATTAAGGCTTTTTATTTTTATGTTGCCTACATCAATAAATATACACTTTCTGTTTGAAAATAACATGGCCTACACCATAATTAGTAAACAATCGTTCATCATTTTTTGATGGCATTCTTATAAAGATATTAAGTTCATGGCAATTACGCAATCCACAAAACTCAAGGCCTTTGGCGCATTAATCTTGTTATCCGTGCTCTGGGGCTATAACTGGGTCGTCATGAAATACGCGCTACTTGATGCGGGTGCTTTTCAGTTTGGGGCCATGCGAACTTTTCTCGGCGCCCTTTGCTTAATGTTGGTGATGTGGGCGATGAAAAAACCACTCAAGCCTAAAGAGTTACCCATGCTCATTGTGCTTGGCGTTCTACAAACGTGTGGTTTCACAGGGCTGATTATTTGGGCGCTGGTGCATGGCGGTGCAGGTAAAACGGCCGTATTGACTTACACCATGCCATTTTGGGTCATGGTGCTAGCGTGGCCTTTGCTTGGTGAAAAAATTCGTGGCATTCAATGGTTGGCAGTTTTTTCATCCTTGCTTGGGTTGATCATTATTTTTGATCCCCTGCATTTAGGGGGCGATTTTTTTAGTATGTCTCTGGCGGTGATGGGCGGAGTATTTTGGGCGCTAGCCGTCATCGTCGCAAAAAAATTACACCATCGGGCGCCACATTTAGATTTAATCTCCCTCACTGCCTGGCAGATGTTTTTTGGTTCCCTTCCCTTGGTGGCTGTGGCATTGATCGTGGATGCTCCCCCTATACATTGGTCTCCCAGACTGTTTGCAGCCATTGGATTCAATGCCATTTTATGTAACGCGCTCGCTTGGCTACTGTGGCTCTATGCCTTGCAAAGACTGGCTGCAGGCGTGGCTAGCATGACATCCATGCTAGCACCCCTGATCGGTGTTTTAGCGGCGTGGGTCCACCTCGGAGAAGAGCCCTCAGTACTTGAGATTGTTGGCATGTTGTTGATTGGTCTAGCCTTGGTATTGATTTCCTTTCATGCCATGAAAGCGCATGAAGAAATAGAGCCGGCGATGGGGCAAGATTAAAAAGCCATTCGGCTTTATGCTAAAATTGCATTATTTTTCAGCAATTGAGGATTAGGTCATGGCAGGGCATTCCAAGTGGGCCAATATACAGCATCGTAAAGGTCGTCAAGATGCTAAGCGCGGCAAGATATTCACTCGTTTAATTAAAGAAATTACCGTCGCAGCTCGAATGGGCGGCCCGGACGTGGGGACTAATCCACGTTTGCGTATGGCAGTGGATAAGGCTAAAAGCGAGTCTATGCCAAAAGACAATATTGAAAATGCCATTAAACGCGGTGCCGGCACCCTTGAGGGTGTTAACTACGAAGAAATTCGTTATGAAGGTTACGGGATTGGCGGTGCTGCAGTGATTGTGGATTGTCTGACCGATAATCGAAATCGCGCGGTCGCGGATGTCCGGCATGCATTTACTAAATTCGGTGGGAATTTAGGGACGGACGGTTCTGTAGCATTTATGTTTAAGCACTGCGGAAGTCTATTGTTTGCTCCAGGGACTAATGAAGATCAAGTCATGGAAGTGGCTTTAGAAGCTGGCGCTGAAGACATCATTAATAATGACGATGGCAGCATTGAAGTCATCACAACCCCAGCAGACTTCTCTGCGGTGAAAGAAGCTTTGGAAGCAGCTAGTTTAAAACCAGTGCTCGCTGAAGTCACGATGAAGGCGGATAACGAGGCTGTGTTTACTGGTGATGATGCAGTTAAAATGCAGAAATTGCTTGATGCACTTGATGATTTGGATGATGTGCAGGAGGTTTATACTTCTGCAGTGATCGAAGAGTGAGTCAAATCAACACCCCAGTGAATGCGGTTAGAATATTGGGAATAGACCCGGGTTTAAGGCTCACTGGATTTGGTGTGATTGAAAAAGTGGGTCAAAAAAGCAGCTATATTGCAAGTGGCACAATTAAAACGGCCAGTGCAAAATCGGTGGATAGGGAAGATCTTCCAGCAAGATTAAAAATTATCCTAGAGGGGTTGTTTGAGGTCATTGATACCTACCATCCCAATGAAGTTGCGATAGAGAAAGTATTTGTTAACGTTAACCCCCAATCCACGCTGCTTTTAGGGCAGGCCCGCGGTGCTGCCATTAGCGCTGCAGTGATTAGAAATTTGGTGGTGGCTGAATATACTGCGTTGCAAGTTAAACAGGCGGTCGTTGGCAACGGTCACGCCGCGAAGGAGCAAGTGCAAGAGATGGTCAAACGATTGCTTAAATTACCTGTTGCCCCTAAGCCAGATTCTGCAGATGCACTTGCCTGTGCAATTTGTCATGCGAATGGGGGTCAGGGGATGGGAAAGCTTGCTACCGCTGGTTTTAGAGTCAAGGGAGGTAGGCTAATATGATCGCTCGATTAAAAGGCACGCTCCTTGAAAAAACACCGCCGCATGTGGTCATCGATTGCAGTGGGGTTGGTTATGAATGCGAAGTGCCCATGAGCACTTTTTATAACCTACCCGCCATTGGTGAGATGCTCGTGTTATTGATCCATTTTGTCGTTCGAGAAGACGCACAATTATTATATGGATTTGGCACGGAACGTGAACGCGCAACCTTTAGACAGCTACTCAAAGTCAATGGAATTGGTGCGAAATCGGCACTTTCTATCCTGAGTGGTTTATCGGTTGAAGATTTAATTCAAGCCATTGCGCTTCAGGAAACGGGTTTGTTAACGCGCGTCCCTGGCGTGGGTAAAAAAACAGCCGAGCGTTTGTTATTAGAGCTTAAAGATAAGTTTTCAATAGAGGGATTTACTGGTCAAGCGAATGCCCCTAAGTCAGCGGCCAGTGATATTTTAAATGCCCTGGTTTCGCTAGGATATAACGAAAAAGAAGCCTTAATGGCCGTGAAACAATTAGCGGCAGATGTGGGCGTTGCAGACGGCATTCGTATGGCGTTGAAAGCGTTGTCTAACTGATGGGACTTAAATGATTGAGACAGATCGCCTGATCGCTTCTGAGCCATTGACTCAGCAAGAGGAAACCCTGGAAAGAGCGCTTCGACCCAAGGTGCTGGATGAGTATGTTGGGCAAGAAAAAGCACGCGGGCAGTTAGAGATTTTTATTAATGCGGCAAGAGGGCGAAGTGAGGCCTTGGATCATGTCCTTTTATTCGGACCCCCTGGCTTGGGTAAGACCACCTTGGCCCATATTATTGCAAAAGAAATGGGTGTGAATATGCGCCAGACCTCAGGTCCCGTGCTTGAGCGTGCAGGAGATTTGGCGGCTTTGCTGACCAATCTTGAACCCAACGATGTTTTGTTTATTGATGAAATTCATCGCTTATCCCCAGTGGTTGAAGAAATTCTATATCCAGCGATGGAAGACTATCGCCTGGACATTATGATAGGCGAAGGCCCTGCGGCACGTTCTGTTCGTTTGGATTTACCCCCTTTCACTTTAGTCGGCGCAACTACTCGCGCCGGGATGTTAACTAATCCGTTGCGGGATCGTTTTGGTATTGTTTCTCGTTTGGAATTTTATACATCAGAAGAATTGTCACGGATCGTTCATCGTTCAGCGGGTTTATTAGAAGTTTCTATGCAGGGTGATGGCGCTTTGGAGATTGCAAAACGTTCAAGAGGAACCCCTCGAATTGCCAACCGACTATTACGTCGTGTGCGAGATTATGCACAAGTGAAATCCGATGGCATTGTGACTTCTGAGATTGCAGATGCAGCTTTGAAGATGCTTGATGTCGACCATCTTGGTTTTGATGTGATGGATAGAAAGCTATTGCTTGCTGTCCTTGAAAAATTTGCTGGGGGCCCGGTGGGCTTAGACAACCTTGCCGCTGCGATTGGGGAAGAGCGTGACACGATTGAGGATGTGCTTGAGCCCTACTTGATCCAGCAAGGCTATTTAATGCGCACGCCTCGTGGTCGGGTGGCCACACAACAAGCCTATCAGCATTTTGGCTTACCTATTCCTAAAGCCTTGGCTACCGGCGAACTTTGGGCTTCAGAAGACGTTTAAGCGATATGATGGAATTTGATTGGCCAGTACAGGTTTACTATGAGGATACGGACGCAGGTGGGGTCGTGTATCACAGTCAATATCTTAATTTCATGGAACGGGCACGGACTGAGTTTTTGCGAAGTCTTGGCTTGATGCAGACCAAGTTGAAAGAAGAGATAGGCATTTTATTTGTCGTTCGTGACATTCAAATTCGGTTTAAAAAGCCCGCTAAGTTTGATGATGTGCTGAATGTAAATACCAAGCTTGTGCAGGTCGGACGTAGTTTGCTTCAATTCGAGCAAAATATTTATCGCAGTACTGAACATTTAATTACCGCTAAAGTCGATGTAGTTTGTATTGGGGCTGATAGTTTTAAACCGGTCAGTATTCCAGAACCAATGATGCGTTTATTGACGCTTTCAACCTAGATCTAATATTAGAAACAATGGAGAAATAATGACTGACTTGCCAATGAATGCCGCCGCCGATATGTCTTTAATGACGCTACTCACTGGAGCTAGTTTGCCTGTCCAATTGGTGATGGTGATTTTACTGATCGTCTCAATCGTTTCATGGTGGTACATTTTTATTAAAGTCATGACGATTGGCCGAGCAGAAAAAGAGGCTGAAACTTTTGAGCATACTTTTTGGACTGGGGGCGATTTAAATCAACTTTATGAAGGCTTGACCGCAGGTCGAAATAAGCCGCAAGGCATGTCGAGTATTTTTGAAGCAGGCTTTAAAGAATTCGCACGCCTAAAACGCCAGCCAGGGCTTGAAGTTAGTGACTTGATGGAAGGTTCACGTCGTGCGATGCGCGCTGCTTACAATCGTGAAATGGATGACTTGGATTCTCATTTACCTTATCTGGCCTCTGTTGGTTCTGTGAGTCCTTATATTGGTTTATTTGGAACCGTATGGGGCATCATGAACGCTTTTCGCGGCCTGGCAAATATGGCGCAAGCAACATTAGCACATGTGGCACCTGGGATTGCAGAAGCCCTCATTGCGACAGCGATTGGTCTTTTTGCAGCGATTCCTGCGGTGATTGCTTATAACCGTTTTGCATCTTCTGTGGATCGTTTAGCGGTTCGCTACGAGAGTTTTATTGAAGAGTTCACTAACATTCTGCAACGTAAGAGCTAAAAATGGCGCGCCTTCGTAAACGTAGAGCGATGAATCAAATTAACGTCGTTCCTTATATCGATGTCACTTTGGTATTGCTAGTGATTTTTATGGTCACTGCGCCCATGACTAACCCAGGCGTGGTTGAACTGCCTAAAGTCGGTGCTGAGGTCCTCAAGCAGCAAACTGCTCCGGTGGTGATCACGGTGATGGCAGACGGCAAGGTACAGTTCCAAGAAAAGCAAATGAGTCATGATCAATTGTTATTTGAAATTAAAAAACAAGTCGCCAAAGAGCCTGATCGCGCGTTTGTGATCAGTGCGGACAAAAAAGTGGGTTATGAACATGTGGTTGATGTCTTAGCCTTGCTTAAAAAAACAGGGGCTAAGGCAGGTTTATTGTTGAACCCAGCTAATTAAAATACGCATGATTCGACAGCATGAAAAAAATGTAGTCTGGCAAGCAGGGGCATTCACCGTCGTTGTACATGCCCTGTTGATGGCACTTTTTTTGGTTTCATTTCAGTGGAAGATTGTGCAACCGATGAATATTGCGCAAGTGGAGTTGTGGGATAACATACCTAATCCTACCGCTGAACCAAGTCCCCCACCTCCACCAGAGCCAACACCCGAGCCAGAAAAAGCTAAAGTGATTGAGCCGGTAAAATTGGAACCAAAAGTAGAGCCGGAACCAGAGCCGAAAGCAGAAATTCAAACTAAAAAAACACCCCTTTTGCCACCGAAATTGGAAAAGCCAGAACCGAAACCAGTGAAGCCTAAAGAGGTGCCAAAAGAGCAGCCTAAACCAGATTTAGACGCGCTTAAGAAATTGCAGCAAGCCCTGTTAACGGAGGATGCGCAATCTCAAAAGCATGAAGCCAAGTCAGACGCGAGCGCCACGAATTCAAAATCTGCCCAAGTGTCACAATCTGGTTCACCCAATGCTGGGGAAGTGGACAAATATAAAGGCCTGATAAGTAATAAAATCAAACAGCACGTCAATAAGCAATTGTGTGGAACAGATAAATCTATCAAAGTCACTTTTATGATTGCGCTAATGCCAACTGGAGAAGTGATGGGCCGACCTAAATTAGTCAAGGAAAGTGGGATGTCCTCTTGTGACGATGCAGTTGAGCGTGCCATTTTGGAGTCACAACCGTTACCCGTTCCGAGTTCGGCAGATTTGTTTAGCCAATTTCGCGAGTTAAATTTAAATTTTCGGCCTAATGACACTAACTAATTTGATAGAATTGAATCATGTTTAAAAACCGTTTGTTTTTGATATTTCTTCTGCTCCTTCCTCTGATTAGTCATGCAGAGCTAACGGTTGAGGTAGTAGGAGGTGCTGCACAGCAGATTCCAATTGCCATTGTCCCTTTTTCTGCACAAACGCAAGCGGAACCAGCGCAACAAGATAACCTTTCTAATGTGATAGGTGCAGATTTGCGCTTGAGTGGGCTCTTTCGCGTCCTTGAAACACGAGGTGTTACCAATCATCCGCATTTGCTTTCGGAAGTAAAATATAGTGATTGGTTGGGAATACAAACGCAAGCCTTGACGATTGGCACGGTAGAAAGTTTGCCAGGCAATCGTCTTAAAATTTCATTTAGGCTGATCGATGTATTGAAACAAAATCAATTATTGGCAATGGAATTTAACATCAGCGCTTCTCAGCAACGTGCGACAGCCCATCGTATTGCAGACATGATCTATGAAAAACTGATTGGTGAAAAAGGCGTATTTGCAACACGGATTACTTACGTGAATAAAGAAAATGGTCGTTATTCATTGCAAGTGGCGGATGCTGATGGATTTAATCCACAAACGGTTGTTTCTTCAAAAGAACCTTTAATTTCTCCTTCATGGTCACCTGATGGCACTAAGCTCGCCTATGTTTCTTTTGAAAAGAAGAAGCCTGTTGTTTTTGTTCAGTCATTGGTTTCAGGGCAGCGGATTGTTTTAGCAAATTTTAAAGGGAATAACAGTGCGCCATGCTGGTCTCCTGATGGAACTAAACTGGCCATCGTCTTGACTTATAGTGCAAATTCACAAATTTTTGTTATTAATGCTGATGGAACAGGGTTAAAACAAATTTCATTTAGTAATGGGATTGATACGGAGCCTGAATGGTCGCCAGATGGATCAACGATTTACTTCACGTCTAATCGTGGCGGCGGACCACAAATCTATCGTATGCCAGCAATCGGCGGTGAAGCAAAGCGAGTGACCTTTGAGGGGGCATATAATGTGAGCCCGCATCTCTCACCGGATGGCAAGTTGTTAACGTTTATTAAACAAGGTCCTAATGGCTTTAAGGTTGCGGTGCAAGACTTGACGTCAGGACAGGTCCAAACATTAAGTGATACCACAGAAGATGAGTCACCAAGCTTTGCCCCAAATGGGCGTATGATTCTTTATGCGACAAGTATTGGCGGCAGAGGGACGTTGGCAGCAGCTTCGGTGGATGGCCGGGTTAAGCAACGATTAAGGGATACAGGTGGTGATGTTCGTGAACCTGCATGGGGGTCATGGCTGAATTAAGTGATGTGTAAAAAGATTTTTTTGTTAGTTTATTTTTGGAAGTTTATTTAGGAGAAATTAGGATGAAGAAAAGTTTATTAATGAGTCTGTTATTGGCTACGACGTTGGTAGCATGTTCAAATAATGCGGTGAAAGAAAAGCCAGCAGCGCCTGTCGTTGATAACAGCAAATCAACACAAGTAACACAACCTGCAGCGCCTGCAATAAAAGAGGAGGCTGCTGCAACTCCTGCACCGGCTCAACCAGAAATTGCAGTTAATCCTTTGAAAGATCCTAATAACATTCTTTCAAAACGTAGCATTTATTTTGATTTTGATAAAGATGAAGTCAAAGCTGAATTCCGTCCATTGGTGGAAGCCCATGCTAAGTACTTAACGGCTAATCCAAACGCTAAAGTGATTTTGCAAGGCAATGCTGATAATCGCGGTTCACGTGAATATAACTTGTCACTTGGTCAACGTCGTTCAGTTGCCGTTAAGAAAGCTGTGAATGTTTTAGGTGTGCAAGATAAGCAAATTGAAACCATTAGCTACGGCGAAGAAAAAGCTAAATCTTGTAAAGATGAAACATGTTATCAACAAGATCGTCGTGTTGATATTGTTTACGAAAACGAATAAACAAGATGCGTAAACTGGTTCTGATTAGTTTTTGTTTGTTAAGTGTGTCGCAATTTGCGAACGCGGCTTTGTTTGACGACAAAGAAGCACGTCAGCAAATTGTAGACCTACAACAAAAAACAGATGCTCAGAACCAGTCTATACAAGCCACGCTAGAGGCGTTAAAAAAATCCCAGCAGGCTTTGGAGCAACGCATTTTCTCAGTTGAAAATGTCATTAAAAGCCAAGGCCTAATGGATCTATTAAGTCAAATTGATCGACTCAATGGTGAGTTAAGTAAACTAAAAGGTGACTTGGAGTTAGCTCAACACAGTATTGATGTGTCGCAACAACGTCAAAAAGATTTATATGCAGATACGGATGGCCGTTTGCGTAAGTTGGAGACTGGTAATGGTGCGGCTGTTCCTGCACAGGAAAATAAAGAGCAGGCCGCTCAATCTCCCGCAACACCCCCAACTAGTTCTGCTGAGGCTAATGCAGAATCTAAAGCCTATGATAGCGCGCAAGCACTTTTTAAAGACGGTAAGTACAAAGATGCATTTGATGCATTTGATAAGTTTTTGCAAGTTTATTCGAATAGTAAACTAGTGCCAAATGCCCAATATGCCTTAGGATTTTCTCAGTTTTCTCTAAAGAATTACAAAGCAGCAATTGCAACGCAACAAAAATTGATTGCTCAGTTTCCTGATCATCCAAAAGTCCCTGAATCAATATTTAATATTGCGAATTCTCAGATTCAGCTCTCAGATATTGAGGGCGCTAAAAAGACTCTACGTGATTTAATCACTCAGTTTCCTACAAGTGATTTGATTCCAAATGCGAAGCGCCGTTTGGCCGTATTGGAATCCATTAAAAAATAAGTTAAAAGGCTTTTGATTAAGCCTTCAATATTATGTCGCTACGTATTTTCGAAATTTTCCATTCCCTGCAAGGCGAGTCTTCTAGAGTTGGCTTGCCAACAGTTTTTATTCGACTCACTGGCTGTCCATTACGCTGCGGTTATTGCGATACTGAATATGCGTTTAATGGCGGCGCAAACCAAACTTTTGAAGAGATTTTGGCTAAAGTTTCTAGCTACGGGGCGCAATATGTTTGCGTGACCGGCGGGGAGCCTTTAGCGCAAAAAGGATGTAATCAATTGCTAGAGATGTTGAGCGATGCTGGGTATAAAGTTTCTCTTGAAACCAGTGGAGCGATTGATATCAGCAAAGTAGACAAACGCGTCTCTATTATTATGGACATCAAGACGCCTGGGTCCGGGGAAGAGAGCAAAAATCTGTGGGATAATATTGGACATTTATCGGCTAAGGATGAAGTGAAGTTTGTCTTGGTCGACAGAGCAGATTACGATTGGGCTAAAGAAGTGATCATCAAAAATCACTTAACGAGCAAATGCCCGGTCTTATTTTCGCCTGTTTATAAAACGCTTATCCCAACAGATCTAGCGAGCTGGGTCTTGGAAGATTGTTTGCCAGTGCGGATGCAGGTTCAATTACATAAAATACTTTGGGGCGAGAAGTCGGGAGTTTAATCAATGAAAAAAGCAGTTGTTCTACTTTCAGGGGGATTAGATTCAGCCACCGTGCTTGCCATAGCCAAGAGTAAAGGTTATCAGTCTTATTGCTTAAGTCTTGATTATCATCAGCGTCATGTGGCTGAATTGAAGGCCGCAACCCGAGTCGCACATGTATTGGGTGCAGTCGCACATAAAACCGTTCAGTTGGATCTTTCGATGTTTGGCGGGTCGGCCCTGACCGATAACAATATTGATGTCCCAGAATCTCCAAGTATTGGAATACCGGTGACATATGTGCCAGCACGTAACACGATTATGTTATCTCTAGCATTGGCTTGGGCTGAAACTTTGGGAGCGCAAGATATATTTATTGGGGTCAATGCCCTTGATTACTCGGGCTATCCTGATTGCCGTGAAGAGTATGTCGATGCCTTTCAACGAATGGCAAATCTCGCCACTAAAAGTGCGGTTGAAGGGAAAACGATTACAGTGCATGCTCCACTCATTGACATGAGCAAGTCGGAAATTATCCAATGTGGAGATGCTTTAGGCTTTGATTACGGTATGACAGTTTCTTGCTATCAGGCGGATGCTGACGGCCTTGCATGTGGCCTGTGTGACTCGTGCCGATTCCGTAAAGAAGGCTTTATAGGAGCAGGATTGCCCGATCCCACTCATTATCAATCTCTTGTTGGATAGAGAAATCCAATATATTTTCAAATAGCGCATATTTACCTTGCCAAAGTGTTCAAAAATAACGTAAAATCCGCCCCTTTCTGTAAAAACGATTAGAGAACAAATATTATGGTAATCATTCGACTAGCCCGCGGTGGCGCGAAGAAGACCCCTTTCTACAGCGTAGTAGTTGCAGATTCACGTAATCGTCGCGACGGCCGCTTTATTGAGCGTGTTGGCTTCTACAACCCATCAGCTAAAGAAGGCCAAGAAGGCCTTCGTTTAGATACAGCACGTATCAGTCATTGGCAAAGCAATGGCGCGCAATTATCTGATTGCGTAGCTCGCTTGGTTAAAGATAATGCTAAAGGTCCAGAATTCATCGCAGCTAAAAAAGCTAAAGACGCAGCTAAGGTTGCAAATGCTAAAGCTGCTGCTGAAGCGAAAATAGTTGCGGCGGCTAAAGAAGCTGCTGCGGCCAAGAAAGCTGAAGAAGAAGCAGCTGCTAAAGAAGCCGCGGCTGAAGCTGCTGCTCAAGCAGAAGAAGTGGCTGCTGTTGAAGAAGCTCCAGCTGAAGTTGAGGAAGTGGCTGCGATTGAAGAGGCACCAGCTGAAGTTGCTGCTGCTCCAGTTGAAGAAGTGGTCGCTGTTGAAGAAGCTCCGGCTGAAACTGCTGCTCCAGAGGCAACTGACGCTGAATAATTATTAAGGCTGCATGCGCAGCCTTAATGAAGCGTTGTTGCAAAACACTCAGTGAGTAATATGGTAGTGATGGGGCGCATTGTCGCCCCATATGGCATTTTTGGATGGCTGAAAGTGCAAACAAGCACAGAGTCTATCGATAGCCTGTTGGATTACCCTGATTGGTGGTTGGGAAGAGATGATAATTCTTCGCAGCCAGGCATTAAAAATTCGCCATGGCAAAAATACTTGGTTGAAACGATTAAGGTGCACAACGATACTTTGTTGGTGAAACTTAAAGGCGTAAATGATAGAGACGCTGCTTTAGCTTTAAAGAGTAAACATGTGGCAGTGCCGCGTGAGGAATTTCCCGAAGCTGAAGAAGGCGAGTATTACTGGTCAGATCTGATTGGATTAAATGTGACCAATCAGCAAGGTGTTGTTTTAGGTCTAGTGAGTGATGTTTTTGAGACGGGCGCTAACGATGTCATTGTTGTTAAAGAGTTAGTCCTTAATAAAGAGCGCTTATTGCCTTTTGTTGAGCAAACGATTTTAGATGTTGATCTTGTTCAAAAAACGATGTTGGTAGAATGGCCAATTGAGTGGGATGAATAATTGAGTCAAGCGATTCGGTTTGATGTGGTCACGCTTTTCCCACCAATGTTTGATGCGATTAGTCAACATGGGATTACGGCAAGAGCATTAGAAAACAATTTATATAGCTTGTCATTGTGGAATCCACGAGATTACACAACCGACAATCATCGTACGGTGGATGATAGGCCTTATGGTGGAGGCCCTGGCATGGTGATGCTAGCTGAGCCACTAGAACAAGCAATAACGGCTGCAAAAGCAAGTCAGATAGCCGCTGGGGTATTAAATCCAAAGGTGATTCATCTGTCACCAAGCGGTAAGCCACTCACCCATCAAATTGTGATGGATTTGTTGGCAGAGCAAGGACTGGTGTTATTGGCGAGTCGGTATGAAGGTGTTGACCAGCGGCTGTTAGATCAGATGGTAGATGCAGAATATTCGATTGGTGATTATGTGCTGTCTGGGGGTGAAATACCCGCCATGGTTTTAATGGATGCAATTGTCAGACAATTGCCAGGGGCTTTAGGGGATGCGGATTCTGCGGTAGAAGATTCTTTCGTAGATGGATTGTTAGATTGCCCGCATTACACGAGACCTGAAGAGTATAAAGATGCGAAGGTGCCTGAGGTATTGACCTCTGGAAATCATGCAAAGATTAAGCAGTGGCGCTTAAAAATGTCATTGAAAAGAACTCGGGATCAACGTCCCGATTTATTGGCCGTAAGGTCGTTGTCAAAAGAGGAATCTCGGCTGCTACAAGAATTAGAGCAGGAACAAGATTCGTATAACTAGAAGGAGCACGAAAGTGGCAAATATTATTGAAATGTTAGAAAAGGAAGAGATTGCGCGTTTAGGCAAAACAATTCCTAATTTTGCACCAGGCGACACAGTGGTTGTTGGTGTGAATGTGGTTGAAGGTACACGTAAACGTGTGCAGGCTTACGAAGGTGTTGTGATTGCTATTCGCAATCGTGGTCTTAATTCTTCATTCATTGTACGTAAAATTTCATCAGGTGAAGGCGTGGAACGTACATTCCAAACATATTCACCTTTGATTGCAAGTATTGAAGTTAAGCGTCGTGGCGATGTTCGCCGCAGCAAGCTTTACTACTTGCGTGAGCGTTCAGGTAAATCAGCACGTATTAAAGAGAAATTACAGGCACGTGACCGTGAGGTCATGGCGCCAGAAGCTGCAGAATAATTGTAGCTTCTCAATGAAAAGCCTCAGACGTCAGTCTGGGGCTTTTTTATTATCTGTTGTTTTGAATTTGGGCTAATATAAAGCGCATGCTCCAGCTTAAATCTGAATCACATGGTTTCATCATTGATGCTCCATTCGGAGCAGTAGGTTTCAATATTCAGAATAATAATCTCCATGGGATAGTGTTGTTGCCGTTTGGTCAGCCTGCGTGTGCATTCCCTGGCGATTGTGCTGAGCTTGTTGCGGGTCAGGTAAAGCAGTATCTTGCTGATCCTAAGTTTAAAATAGAAGCTTCTTATGTCACCTCGGGCACGCCTTTTCAACAACGTGTTTGGAAAGAGATTGCTCAGATACCAGTTGGCGAAGTTAGGACTTATGCTGATTTAGCCAATACTTTAGGTTCAGGTCCTCGGGCAGTTGCAAATGCTTGTGGTGCCAACAGGTTCCCCTTGTTAATTCCTTGCCACAGAGTCGTTGCAAAAAATGGTTTGGGTGGATTTATGCAGGGCAAAGAGGGTGGGTTAAAAATTAAAGAATGGTTATTGGCGCATGAATCAAAATAATCTACAAATACTTGATGAGTTTATAGATAGGATATGGCTTGAAGAGGGCCTAGCTCGTAATACGCTAGATAGTTATCGTCAAGACCTAACCCAGTTTGCCCTATGGCTGGAAAAAGATGCTGCCAAAGATTTATTGCAGGTGGAGCAGTTTGATATTCAGCGTTACCTTGCTTTTAAATTCCCAGTAAGTAAACCCCGAAGTATCGGTCGACTGATTGCCAGCTTGCGACGTTTTTATCGGTTCTGTTTACGTGAAAGTAAAATTGCAATCGATCCTAGCTTGCAAATTGAATCTCCTAAACTTCCACGCTCCCTCCCAAAAAGCCTGAGTGAAGAAGAGGTTGAGTCGTTATTGGCTGCGCCTAATTTAGAGGATTCTATAGGTTTGCGCGATAGAGCAATGCTAGAAATTTTGTATGCGAGCGGATTGCGGGTGTCTGAATTGGTCACATTGAGAGTGACCGAAGTGAGTCTGTCTGAAGGTGTCGTAAGAGTGACGGGTAAGGGAAGTAAGACTCGGTTGGTACCAATGGGTGAGGTGGCCGTTGATTGGATTTCACGATATTTAAAAGAGGGACGTCCAGCAATTTTAGAAAAGCGATTAAGCGAGAGTTTGTTTGTAACCCAGCGTGGCAGCGCCATGACACGGCAGGCTTTTTGGTATTTGATTAAGCGCTACGCTTTGATGGCGGGCATTCACAAACCGATGTCACCCCACGTATTAAGACATGCTTTTGCGACACACTTATTGAATCATGGGGCAGATTTGCGCGTCGTGCAGATGTTGCTCGGACATTCTGATATTTCAACAACCCAAATCTATACGCATGTTGCTAGAGAGCGTTTGAAACAATTGCATACTGCGCATCACCCTCGAGGTTAAGTTGGTTTTTGCCCTCGTTCGATGACGACACCTAAAGCTTTTACACCTGGCAAGATGCCAGGCTTGGATACTTTTATTTTTACCCAAGGTGTTTTAAATTCTTTGATCAATAGTTGGCAAATATGCTCTGCGAGCGCTTCAACCAACTTAAAATTTTGTTCTGACAAAGTCTCACGTATCCGAGAAACAACGGCGCCGTAATCAATGGTGTCGTGAATTTCATCAGTCTTACAGCTGTCGCTTTTTGGCATGGCGATTTCAATATCCAGGACGACGGTTTGAGGCACTAAGCGCTCCCAATCTGGAACGCCTAATTTTGTCTGAATCTTGACCTCGCTTAAGAAAATGATGTCCATGCCGATCATGCCTATATGGTTTAGAATAAGTCATTTGAATTTTAGAGCATCTCGCTATGAATGAGTTAGGTTTTATTGACGTTAGCCCAATTGCGGTGATACAGATTCTCGCCGCTTATATCCTTGGCTCAATTGCCTTTGGCATTCTGATTAGCAAGATGTTTGGATTGCCGGATCCTCGCACCATTGGTTCTGGAAATCCGGGTGCAACCAATGTACTTAGAAGTGGGAAAAAGTCAGCAGCTGCGTTGACCTTGCTTGGAGATGCCTGTAAAGGCTGGTTCCCTGTATGGTTTGTGATGCAACCGGATGGCGGTTTGATGTGGGTAACTAGCGCCGTCGCAATCTCCGTATTTATTGGGCATTTATACCCTGTTTTTTATAAGTTCAAAGGCGGCAAGGGCGTTGCCACAGCACTGGGCGTTTTGCTGGCCATTTCACCATGGCTAGGTCTGTTGGTGATAGGCACTTGGGTTCTTGTATTTGCCATTACAAAATACTCATCCTTGGCGGCAATTGTTGCTGCTATGTTGTTGCCAATTTACGCGGCTTCTTTAGATTGGTTTGAGGCTTATCGTGATTATGAAATGGTCTTTATCTTTCTTGCTGTCATGTTAGTTTGGCGGCATAGAAGTAATATCCAAAAATTACTGAATGGTACTGAGGATGGCTTCGGTAAGAAAAAACATTAAGGCTTCTGTAATTCCGCTAAATCCCAGCGAGGTCTTACAGTAAAGCTCAGTTTTGGTTTGTGATCAATAAGCGTCTTTAATCTCATCGCCCCAGCGAATGCAATCATTGCTCCGTTATCAGTGCAAAACTCTAAACGTGGATAATGTACATGGCAGAGTTTACGCTTAGTTGCGAAGTTGAGTTGTTCGCGAAGCCTTTTATTGGCGCCAACGCCCCCTGATACAATAAGATTGTCGAGGCCAGTTTGGCGTAATGCTGACATGCATTTTGTTGTTAGAATTTCAGTGACAGCTTCTTGGAATTCATAAGCGATATCAGCCTTAGTTTGTAAGTCGCTGTCATTTTGATTGGCCAAGGTAAGCACTGCTGTTTTTAGGCCACTGAAGCTAAAATTAAGATCGCCGCTATTGAGCATGGGTCGCGGTAATTTAAATCTACCTTTCTTTCCTTTGATGGCCAGTTTGGATACTGCTGGTCCGCCAGGATAATCAAGCCCCAATAATTTCGCTGTTTTGTCGAAAGCCTCTCCAGCAGCATCATCCAAGGTATCACCCAGTAACTCGTATTGGCCTATGCCCGTGACTTTCATAAGTTGGGTGTGCCCACCAGAGACGAGGAGTGCGACAAATGGAAATTGGGGTGGGTTCTCTTCTAAAAGTGGGGCAAGTAAATGCCCCTCAAGATGATGTATGCCAATTGTCGGCACCTTCAATGTGAATGCTAAAGATTCTGCAATCGACGCGCCGACTAATAACGCACCAGAAAGCCCTGGCCCTTGTGTGTATGCGATGCCATCGATATCTGACAGTTTAAGCTTTGCCTCATCTAACACTTTTTCGATCAGTGGCAAAACTCGCCGAATATGATCGCGCGAGGCAAGTTCTGGTACAACGCCGCCATATTCCGAATGCATTTCAATTTGAGAATGAAGTGCATGAGAAAGCAAACCGCGTTCAGTGTCATAAAGTGCGATACCGGTTTCATCGCAAGAGGATTCAATTCCTAAAACAAGCATATTTGAGTGCTATCTAGAAGATGATGCGTTTTTGAACGCAAAGTGTTGATAAATTGTAGTTTACCCGATAGAATAGCAAACTTTTCCGCAATTTCGACCAAAAATTTAAGCAAAGAGAGTTCTATGTCTAGTGTACGTGTAAAAGAGAATGAGCCGTTTGACGTTGCGCTTCGCCGTTTCAAACGTATTATTGAAAAAACTGGTTTGTTGACAGATTTGCGTGCTCGCGAATTCTATGAAAAACCAACATGGGAACGTAAACGTAAAGCTGCAGCAGCGGTTAAACGTCACTATCGCCGCATTCGTAACCAAACTTTGGCACCAAAACTTTACTAAAATTTGTTTAGTTTTGCTGTTTTAAGTGGCTTGTTAAGTTAATTAAGAATTTCGAGGTTGGTAGTGTTATTAAAAGCGCGCATCTTTGAAGATATGAAAAATGCAATGCGCGCTAAAGATAGTGCGCGTCTAGGTGCTATTCGTTTATTGCAATCAGCGATCAAGCAACGCGAAGTGGATGAGCGTATTGAGCTTGATGATATGCAAGTAATCGAAGCTATTGAGAAAATGTTAAAACAACGTCGTGATTCGATTTCTCAATATGAGGCTGCTAATCGTCATGATTTGGCCGATGTTGAAAAATTTGAAGTGACGGTTTTGCAAGAGTACTTACCTCAGGCCCTGACGGATGAAGAAGTATCTGCAATTTTAGATCAGGTGATATCTGATACTGGTGCAGCAGGCGTTAAAGATATGAGTAAAGTAATGGCAGCCGTTAAACCGCTTGTGGTTGGGCGTGCCGATATGGGTAAGATATCCGGATTAATTAAAACTAGGCTTAGCGCATAATTTTTAAAGATATCTCGCTAAGCCAATAAATAAAAAAAGGAGCTGCAAGCTCCTTTTTTGTTTTGTTTAACAATCCGTTATGATTGACTACGTGCGGCAGTGTGAAGGCCGTAAACCCGAAATGATTTTGATACGATAAGCCTAAGAATATGATTCCAGAAAGCTTTATCCAAGAACTGATCAATCGCGTTGATATCTATGACGTGATTAACAAAAGTGTGCCGCTGAAAAAAGCTGGCGCAAATTATTCTGCTTGCTGTCCCTTTCATAATGAAAAGTCTCCATCCTTTACTGTAAGTCCAACTAAGCAGTTTTATCATTGCTTTGGTTGTGGGGCGCATGGGACGTCTATTGGTTTTTTAATGGAATACCAAGGCTTAAGTTTTGTAGAGGCTGTCCATGAACTGGCCAAAATTGCCGGCATGATCGTTCCGCAAGAAACACGCGAGCTTGATACTCCGCAAAAAAAAATCATTCCTGGGATGCAAGAAGCCCTTCAAGCAGCCTTGAATTATTATCGCGCGGAATTAAAAAAATCACCTCGAGCCATTGAGTATTTAAAAGGGCGCGGATTAAGTGGTCAAGTAGCTGCGAATTTTCAAGTCGGTTATGCGCCCGCTGGTTGGCAGAATTTACAGTCAGTTTTTCCTCAATATGATAGTGATGTTTTAGAGACTATTGGATTGGTGGTGAAGAACGAGCAGGGTAAGCGTTATGACCGTTTTCGTGATCGGATTATGTTTCCGATTCATGATCAAAAAGGGCAGGTGATTGGTTTCGGTGGTCGTGTGATTAACCCTGAAGATACTCCCAAATATTACAACTCTCCTGAAACGCCTTTATTTCAAAAAGGCCACGAGCTCTATGGACTCTTTATGGCAAGGCGCGCGATGCGAGATGCTGGCCGTGCCTTAGTTGTTGAAGGGTATATGGATGTGGTGGCATTGGCGCAATTTGGTATTGAATATGCCGTGGCATCTTTGGGAACGGCAACGACCCCCTTTCATATTGCTAAACTAATGCGTCAAACAGATGAAATTGTATTTTGTTTTGATGGAGACAATGCTGGCTTGAAAGCGGCATGGCGCGCAGCAATGAATGCACTGTCTGCATTAACAGATGGGCTGAAGTTGAGTTTTCTATTTTTGCCCTCAGAGCACGATCCTGATAGCTTCGTGCGCGAGTTCGGTAAGGAAGCGTTTGAAGCCAAAATGAAAACAGCGTTGCCTCTTTCTCAATACATTATTCAGTATTTGAGCGCAGAAAACTCATTGCAGTCTCAAGAAGATAAAGTGAGATTCTTGAATGATGCTGAACCTATTTTGCAGCAAATCCATGCGCCACGTTTGCGCTTATTATTGAGTAAGCGTATTGCTGAATTAGCGGGTGTCTCACAAGATGAAATTCAAACGTTGATAAAAATGCCTAGCATTCAACGTCAAAAACAAGCGATGCCAAAACAAGTCCGCACTCCAGTTTCCATTCAGCGTCGTTTTTTGTTAATGCTGTTAATGAGACCAGATTTGGTGAATGGGGAAGATTTGAGTTTGGTTAAGGGCGGGAATGAGGAAGATCATTTATTGATTGCGGGAATTAATGCAGCCATTTTATATCCAAGTTCCAAGCCTGCCGCCATCTTGCATCATATGCAAGATAAAGTGGACGCTAAGTTAATGCGTGAAATAGAACGGGAACTGCAACTTTTGGATGACAGTTTAGATATCGCGCTTGAAATGTCGGGAGCAAGGAAACAGTTAACTGAAATCTCGCACCAGCGCTCGCATTCAAATTTATTCGATAAAATTAAAGAAAAAAATTTAAGTGAGCTGACAGATGAAGAAAAAACATTGCTAAGAAGTTTGGGCAATTCACAGCAGAAATAGTAGGTAATTTTAAGGTATAATATCGGGTTTTCCATCACCGGTTCATGGTTATAGGATAGAGGGCAAGCATGGCAAAAGATAAAGATCAACAAAACGAACAGAATTTCGATAAAAGCGACGTGCAAGCCGTTGACGGACGTACACGCCTTAAGTTACTTATTGTTTTAGGTAAAGAGCGCGGCTATTTGACATTCGCCGAAATCAACGACCATTTACCAGATGATGTTCAAGACTCTGAACAAATAGACGGCATCATTGGCATGATCAATGACATGGGTATTCAGGTGTATGAAGAGGCGCCTGATGCAGAAGTCTTATTGATGTCAGATGCACCGCCAGCTGTGGCTGACGAAGATGCGGTTGAAGAGGCCGAACAAGCTTTAGCGACTGTTGATTCTGAGTTTGGGCGAACCACTGATCCAGTCCGTATGTATATGCGTGAAATGGGCACAGTAGATTTGCTGACCCGTGAAGGCGAAATTGAAATCGCTAAACGTATCGAAGATGGCTTAAAGCACATGGTACAAGCCATTGCTGCTTGTCCAACAACCATTGCTGAACTGTTGGCAATGGTGGATAAGGTGGAAGCAGATGAACTGAGTGTTGATGATTTAGTGGATGGTTTGATTGATTCAGATGTCAACATGGATGAAGTCATGTCTGCTGTTGCAGACGACACTGAGGAAGAAGATATAGATGATGAGGAAGAAGAGGACGATGACGGTGCAAAAGCGGCTGCCATCTCTGCTGAAGCCTTAGCTAAGCTAAAAGAAGAAGTGCTGAAGCGTTTTGCTGTTATCCGCGAATCCAATAAGAAAATGACGGTGATTTTGGAGAGCAAAGGCTCCCAAGACCCAGAATATCAAGCATTACAAGCCTCAATTTTAGAAGAGCTCACAGTTTTCCGTTTTTCAGCTAAACAAGTTGAAGCGTTATGTGGCCAAGTTCGGGACATGGTTGAAAAAGTACGCGGTCATGAACGTAAAATCATGGAATTCTGTGTTGATAAATCTGGTATGCCACGTACGCACTTTATCAAATCATTTCCAGGCAATGAATGCGAACTTGCCTGGCTTCCTTCTGAGTTGGCTGTTGATAAGCCATATGTGCAAAAACTAGAACGTTTTAAACACTCGATTGTGGATCAACAACAACGTTTGTTAGATTTACAAGATGATGTTGGCATTCCAATTAAAGAACTAAAAGACATTAACAAGCAAATGACCACTGGCGAAGCCCGTGCTCGTCGGGCTAAACGTGAAATGATTGAGGCTAACTTGCGTTTAGTCATTTCAATTGCTAAAAAATATACCAACCGTGGTTTGCAATTCTTGGATTTAATTCAAGAAGGTAATATTGGCTTGATGAAAGCGGTTGATAAATTTGAATATCGTCGTGGATACAAGTTCTCTACTTACGCGACTTGGTGGATTCGTCAGGCAATTACTCGTTCTATTGCTGACCAAGCCCGTACGATTCGTATTCCTGTGCATATGATCGAAACCATCAATAAGATGAATCGTATCAGCCGTCAGATCTTGCAAGAAACTGGGTTGGAGCCAGATCCAGCAACGCTTGCTGAGAAAATGGAAATGCCAGAAGATAAGATTCGTAAGATTCTTAAAATCAGCAAAGAGCCGATTTCTATGGAAACGCCAATCGGTGATGATGATGACTCACATTTAGGTGATTTCATTGAAGATAATGCAACGCTTGCGCCGGTTGATGCAGCCGTTTATGCAAGCTTGCGTGATGCGACCAAAGAAGTTTTGGAATCATTGACTGCTCGTGAAGCTAAAGTTTTGCGTATGCGATTTGGTATTGAAATGAATACTGACCATACATTAGAAGAAGTGGGTAAGCAGTTTGATGTGACGCGTGAGCGTATTCGTCAAATAGAAGCTAAGGCGTTACGCAAGTTACGTCACCCCACTCGCTCAGAACGTTTACGTAGCTTTTTAGAAACAGGACAAGATTAAGTTCCATTTAAGTTTTCGGCCCCTTAGCTCATGCTTGGTTAGAGCAGCGGACTCATAAAAATTGTGCCATACGTTTGGAAACTGCGTATGGGATGGTGTCAAATTCGGTGAAACCTGACGGCAGCAATGCACAAGGCAATGCCGAGCGAAGCCTAATAGAAATATTAGGAACGTGTAGAGACTAGACGGCACCCACCTAAAGCGTAAGCCACGGTGAAGGCATAGTCCAGGGAGTGGTGAAAGCCACACAAACCAGAATCCGTTGGTGCTGTGTTCGACTCACAGAGGGGCCACCATAAAATGAATGGCTTAGGAAGAAATTCCTAAGCCATTTTTGTATCTGTGACCTTAGGTATGCAAGCCTATTGTTAATAATTATGGATGGCATTGTTCTTTGTTATAAAGAACAATCTAAAATGGGATCAAGTTATGATCGAGCGGCAATTAAATGCAGTATTGATAGTTGGCAGTGCGCCAGATGCAGTAAGGGTTAAAGCTTGGGACTTATCAGTTTTTTCAAGTTGCGTCGTTATTAATAATGCTTGGCAACTTACTGGGGATTGGGACTATTTAATTTATCCTGAAGATTTTCCAGCAGACCGTTTACCCCCTGATTTGGCTCAAACTAATAAAAGCTTAATTACTGCGAATGAATTTGTTCCAGAGCAAAATAGTTTTGGCGGTTTTGTTTATGCGGGGGGCACCATGGCCTTTACTGCAGGATATTGGGCCTTGGGCTATTTAAAACCTGATGTCATTGCCTACCTAGGCTGCGATATGATTTATCCAAAACAAGATGGGAATCCCAGTCACTTTTATGGCAATGGTCAATCGGATCCTTTGCGCCCAGATATTACCTTGCAGTCTTTAGAGGCCAAATCCGCTCGTTTTATGGCGATTGCGCAGATGAATAATTGCAAAGTAGTTAATTTATCTGAGTTGCCAGACTCCAGGTTAGTATTTCCACGAGTCCCTGTAACGCAATTTTTAGATCAAAAAAATCGACCAGACTTTTTAAATGAGCAAGTTATACGACTGGATTTAGAGTCGGCTGAAATTGCATTACAAGCAGAAGAAAAACTGGGATATATGGTCTCCTCAGGACGATACTGGGAGGTTTTAGAAGAGCTCGATGCAGTAAAGCTGAGTGAAATTGATTCACTCTGGCTCGCGACTGTCTCAAGTTAATGTGAGTTTCTATCGGGGTGAGTTTCTAACCATTCCTGCCAAACTGCAAAAGCCACCGCTAAAATCACCGGGCCAAGGAATAATCCGATGAAGCCAAATGCTGATAGCCCACCTAGCACACCAAAGAATGCCAGAATAAATGGAATTTTTACATTCTTGGCGAGGATGACAGGCCGCACAATATTATCAACCCAAGAAACCACTAATGCTCCCCAGAGCAGAAGTTCAATGCCACCAACGGTATTGCCAGTTAATAATAACCATACACCGATACTCCCCCAAAATAAAGGAGTTGCAAATGGAACCAGTGCAAATAGCCCAGTAATTCCAGCAAGCATTAAAGGCGCTTCTAAACCAATCATCCAATAGCCAAGGCCCGCTACCGCGCCTTGAGCAATGGCGGTTAAAACAATTCCGTAAACGACCCCGCGCGTTGCATCTCCTGCAGCTTGAAAATAGCTGCGTGCACGAATGCCCAACATGGATTCGAGGATGCGTTCAGATTGCACCATAAAACTAAATCCATCTTTAAATGTAAAAAATAGCGCTAGCAAAGCAAATGACATGTTGGCAAGATTGCGTCCAACGCCGCCAATGATGGTTATCAATTTCTGATCTGCATTGATTAATAGGTTATGAACTTCAGTCCTGAACTCTGTTGGATTGGCTAATGATTTTGAGAACCACATTGAAATGTCGGGCCCAATGATTGGTAATTCGGTAAAGAATTTTGGCGGCACGATGCTGCCATTGGCAAGTTTGCTAGTAAAAAGCGCTGAAGCAACAGCGAGCTCGTCCTTTAATGCAGTAAATAACCAAACTAAAGGGGTAATGACGGCAGTAGCAATCAGAATAGTCATCAAAAGTGCCGCAAGCGACGCCCTTCCACCTAATTTATTTAATAACCAAACGTATGCAGGCCAACTTACATAGGCAAGAGTACAAGCCCACACTAGAGAAGTAAAAAATGGTGAAAGAACCACCCATACGCCGATACAAAGGCTGACAACAAAAAGTGCAAATAGAATCTGTCTAACGGTATTGGTGGTGAGTTTTTGCAATGCGTTTCCCCAAGATTTTATTCAGTGATCGTTCGCTTAAAAAGCTTAATTGTTTTTAGCAGTATAGTTGATATAAAGTAATGCATGAATAAGGGCTTAATTTTGTTATAGACTGTCAGCAGTTTTTTACATTAAGGTATTTGACTAATGATCCAACACAAACATTCACACTCACATTCGCACGCAGATGCTTTGTCTTTTAATGATCCAAGGCGATACGCGCTTTCGAATCGTTGTACTTGGATTAGTGTGTTTGTGAATATTGGATTAACCATCGTCCAGGTCTTGGCTGGTATATTTG
The DNA here is from genome assembly GCA_903953055.1 of uncultured Methylophilaceae bacterium. Taxonomy (GTDB): domain Bacteria; phylum Pseudomonadota; class Gammaproteobacteria; order Burkholderiales; family Methylophilaceae; genus Methylopumilus_A. Next base: position 4,179 of record CAJBIA010000038.1, on the reverse strand, counting down.
CGCACTCACAATCATTAATTGCGGATGGAGTCCACTCTCTTTCGGATTTAATTTCAGACTTTTTGGTATTGATTGCTAGTTACCATAGTAAGTCTCCTGCTGATGATACTCACCCTTATGGCCATGGCCGCATAGAAACTGCTGCCTCTTTGATTTTAGGGGCAATTCTTGTCCTGACAGGGCTCGGGATTATGTATGGTGCTGCCATGAAATTAGAGAATCTTGGCAACATGCCGCCGGTGACCTCTTTAGCCTTATGGACGGCAGGATTAGCGCTCCTTGCCAAAGAGGGCTTATTTCGCTACATGCTTAAAGTGGGAGAGCATTTAAGATCTCCTATGTTGATCGCCAACGCATGGCACGCGAGATCAGATGCCGCTTCATCACTTGTAGTAGCCGTTGGTATTGCGGCTAATATGTTGGGCTTTATTTATGCAGATTCTGTTGCTGCAATTTTAGTGGGCTTCATGATTGTAAGAATGGGACTAATGTTTGCCTGGGAAGCTTTTCAAGAATTAATCGATGCTGGTTTGTCTTTTGAAGAAGTTTCTAGCATCCGCCAGACCCTAATGGACACGCAAGGTGTACAAAATGTTCATGATTTAAGAACAAGAAAAATGGCACATCGCGTATTAGTGGATGCCCATATTCTTGTAGATTCAAAAATTAGTGTGTCTGAGGGTCATAGTATTGCTGAAAGGGCACGTAAACGTGTAATTGAGACTCATGAGTCCGTCAACAATGTATTAGTGCACGTTGATACCGAAGATGATGCGGGTTACGGTGAAGAAATCCCACCGATATTTCCTAGTCGTGAAGAGCTATTAGAAGCTTTATCAGAGGTGCTTAATGGTTTGACGGAGCCAGAGCAAGTAACGTTTCATTATCTTGCTGGCAAAGTCGAAGCAGATGTTTTGATTTCGTCCGATGCACTGAAAACAAAAGCCGCTATCACAAAAGCAAATCAGTTAATTATGGAAAGGTTGGTTGGCCATCCTTACTTTAGTGTCATTAGGCTTGCCGCTAAACTATATTAGTAGTTACTTCGAGCCGTTGATGCGTTGGTTGGTTTGAGATCAAAGGCAATACAAATGCGTTCTTCGCTAGAGGTAAATGGGATGGTTCTGTGAAATAGTGAGGAAGGGAAAAGCACAATCTCACCCACATTTGGAATCACCCTGCCCACTGGGAAGTCTTTGTGTTTTTGAGGATAGGCATCGCCATGTATCCCGTATTCAAAAGCGCCTTCTTCAGGCGTTTTTTTGTCAGAAGGCATCGCTAGATAGACGGCACCGCTAATCCAACCAATTTCATGAATATGGGCATCTAGATGTCCCCCCTGGCGCATTTTTACATACCACGAACTGGTGAATTCAAGTTCTTCAGGAAAAGATTTAATGAGTTCGCAGTCCGCTCCAGAAAACTTGGTTTTGTAATTTAAAAATTCTTTTTTTACCAATTCACCTAACGTTCTAAATGAAGCCTCTGGGCGTTTAAATAAATTGCCTGCAGATTGTTTTCCATTATGCAACATCCCTTGCACGCGCTCCGCAATCTCAGCATTGTTGATGTCGCTTAGCAGTGACTTTAAAAGTGGACTGTTGGGTTCCGAGAGTTCAGGAATTTTGGCGTTATAAACAAAGTCAAAGCCATTTTTACAAAAGTTATAAGTATCTTTTACCCCAAAATTAACTGCATAGTGAGTTGCAAGCGTAGCAAGAAATGGCGCCGTATGTTTTCCGGCGCTTACTATTTGATCGAGTTTGGTTTTAAATTCATCAAAGCGTTCCGCTTTATATAAGCAATACATACTTCGTTCTAGCCAATCATCGATTTGGCTTCGCTCAAAGTGAGGAATTGCTTCGTCAAAGCGTTTAGCAAGGTATAAGAATTCAGCCATGTTGTAATTGGCGCTGGGATGATTGGGGTTAAGCGCTAAAGCATTTTGGTAACTTTCAATCGCTTCTTGCATATTACCTTGGTCACGCAAGGTTTCTCCCAAATTGCTATGAGCATCTGAGTAATTGGGAAATAAGTGAATTGCTTGACGATAACTCTTAATAGCGTCATCTAATTTACCTTGATCCCGCAATGCCGTGCCTAGATTAAAGTGGCCTCGAGCATCTGCATTAATTGAAAGTCCCTTACGATAACTTGCCACAGCTTCTTCTAATTTACCTTGTTTTTGTAATAAGGTGCCTAGGTTGCCATAAGCTTCAAAGAAGCGAGGTTGTAAGGCAATGGCTTTACGGTAACTGGCAGCAGCTTCATTAAATTGCCCAACATTGGCTTGTACAATTCCAAGGTTGTAGTGCAAATCAGGCATGTTTGGTTGTAATTTAAGCGCGTTCCGGTAACTGTTGATCGCTTCACCATATTGCCCAAGTCCATCCAAAGCGATACCGAGCACATTATGTAGAATGAAAGTATTTGGATAATTCGCTAGCAAAGATTTCGCCATGCTTGCCGCATTAGCTAGTTGGCCGGCGTTGAGCAAATTAAGCAGCGGTTGCACTTCTTGTTGGCTAGGTTGTTTGTTAGATTGATTGGCCATGATGTAGAGTGACTTAAAAGTTATGGTTGAGTTTTCTGGCTATTTTTTAATTGTAAGGCCATATGTTTTAAAAAATTCATGGCGACTTTAGGCTCGTTCAAGACAAGTGTTTGTATGTTGTTCGAATTGATAACAATAATATCGCAGAAATCAGAATCAACAATTGCATCGGCAATACGCACGCTATCTCCAAGTATTGCCATTTCCCCGAAGAAATCTCCGGTGCTTAAGTGCCTAATTAAATGATTTTCGTAGATAAGTCTAATTTGGCCTTCTGCTACGTAATACAAATCTCGGCCTTCATCGCCAATACTAAAAACCACATCGTCTTTGCGATAGATGCAGCCATGTCGAGACATCACTTTAGAAACGAAGTTAGGATTTTTTCTGACAGATTCATCGAACAGTCCTCTTAATAGAAGTACATCGCGTTTTTTTAGTGTGGAAATTAACTCAGTCCCTAACAAGAAGATTGCAAATGTGTAATAAAGCCAAGCCAACGAGATGAATATATTCTTCATTCCCCCGAAGACTGCGCCGTAGGTGTGATTGATTGAAAGCACTTCACTGAACAAGGGATGCATTGCTGTCCATAAGATTGTAGTAATAACGGACCCGGTCAGAATGGTTTTTAATGAAGCATTGGTGGGTAAAAATGCTCGATAAAACAGGGTAAGTAATGCTGTGATGGTAATTAATGAGCCTGAGGTATCAAAAAAACTAGAGTGGGTAATCGATAAATTTAAAACTTGTGTAGCCTTTTCAAGCAATAGATCAAAAAAAGTAAACATGAAAAACATTAGCAAAATCCCAATCACAGACAAAATGTCCTTAATGGAATTGCGAATGAATGAAGGATGTTCTGTAATCGCAAAGATGGTTTGGAAGGCTGACCTTAAAGTACCTGCGAGCGGAATCGCAAACCAAAACAGTGCAATCATACTTAAGGTACTCCATGCAGTTTTGTGGTCCGCTACTTTGTGAATTTCCAGCATGATCCTTCGGCTTAGTTTAGGTTCTAGGCTACTCGTGATGCTGGCGAGATTAACCACGGCAGTATTTGAAGAGAAAACTAAATGCGATAAAAAGAAGAACATGAGCAAGGCCATTGGAATCATGGCAAACATTGCATAAAAAGAAAGAGAGGCTGAAATTCCCCAGCCGTTATGTAGCTTGAAAGCGCTGAATGTTTCACGCAATACAAATAGCGGCGTTGCATATAAATGTTTTGCAATATGTGCTTTTGGTTTAGCGATTGCTGGATGATCGCTAAAGTGATTGGGCGTTTTAAAATGAGTCGTCAAAATGAATGCTCTATATGTTTATGCGCTAATAATATTTTTAAAAGCCTCAGTTGCTTCTATTAACGCTGAAGTAACGCCAACTTCCATAGCGGAATGTCCCGCATCTGGAATCATTTCAAATTTAGCATGGGGGATCGCATTTTTTAACTCCCAAGCAGTTATTGGAGGGCAAACCATATCGTAACGTCCTTGAATGATGGTTGTAGGAATACTTGATAAGGTTTTGGATTCCGCAATTAAATCGCGCTCGCCCACAAAACATTCATTCAATATGTAATGGATTTGTACTTTGGCTCGTGCAATCTCGATTTCAATCGACGG
>CAJBIA010000037.1 GCA_903953055.1 uncultured Methylophilaceae bacterium | reverse complement strand
GGTTTAGATGGCCTAACTTACGATTATAAATTGCAAGTTAGGAAGTACATGGTTTAGCTAATCAGCCCTAATTTATGCGCCATCGAGGCGGCTTGCGCTCTATTTTCCACCCCTAGTTTCAAGATGGTGTTGTGGACGTGGTTTTTGACAGTATTAATACTGATAGAAAGAATGCTTGAGATTTCGGGATTTGTTTTTCCTAGGTGCACCCAATTCAACACTTCAATTTCTCGCGAAGAGATGATTTTTTTATTATCGCCAGATTCACTCGATTTAATTAAGGTTGCACTATATTGTTGGTCATTAAATACGCGTAAAAAAGCATTGTGCATATGCGGCACGAGCAACTCTAATACATAAGCGTGCTTAGCATTCAAGTCACCGTTGACGCGCGAAAAGCTAAAGAAAGTGACCACGTCCCCTTCTTTATTGGTAATGCCATGCGCTGCAATATTTTTTAGCTCAACCTGCCTCAGCACCTCTGAGCCCTCTTCAAACGGCACGCGATAATCCCCTGTGTCTTTTAAAACAAGACCATCAGCAACAAGCATTGGGCGATGCGCTTTTTTCCAAGCATTAATCACTCGGGTGACAATACCGTCGTCAGGATGTGTTACTGATTTGACATGTTGATCCGTCATGTAACGCGTGGTGATATAACTTTCAAAATGGAGATGTGATTGATTTTTTATATTAACCGCACATAACAATATTTCATGCGGCAATAAAGATTGAAAGGACCCTTGAAGCCATGAAAAAAATTGTTCGCGCTTGTTAACCTGTAAAGACGAGTTCAACACTTCGATCAAAAGTTTCGATTCTTCTTCTGTGAAATTAACTAAAGATTCTAACATTAAGATCATTACCAAAATTAGAGTTTATTGATATTACGTAAGGATTGTTGCCGCTAGATGAAAGTTTTATTGCAGAAAAAACAAATCATTTAGGTAGCCATAGCACGTAGGATTTACTTAAAAAATAATCTGATCGTCAAGCCGAATCAATTTATTTTTGAATATTGGATTTAATACCATTGGCATGGCCAAATATCCAATCCTGATAACTCTTCGCTCCGCTAAAATCAGCCTCGCCATCTTTAAAGCCACTGTGTTTGAATGGCTTTAAAGATGAGGTACTAAAGACTCCAACGATTCGGCCCTGCTGTTTCACAAGCCCCCAATCCCCTTTGCCTGTCATCGGATCAACATAGATTTGACGTAAATGTCTTCGAACATTAGGCACCCGTTTATCTAATAACAAATCATCAAGACTTAAAGGATAAAGTTTCGCATCGCCAAGTGAGCTTATATAGTAGCCATTAATGGCTGATTTAAACTGCTCACCCACAAATAATAACTGCTGCTCCTTCTCCGCACGCACTTGATATTGCCAACTGATGCCCGCCACTGACAAAACAATACCGGTAATGGCTATAAACAACATAAGGCCCAGGTAAGTAAACCCCTTATTCAACGGCGAACAGCGCTTTTTCCGCATAGGTTATTCACCAATCAGCATAGGCTGTGCCATCTTTTGCTTTGCCAGGCGCGCCACTTTTGATGTCGAAAACTGCCCCTGTACTATCCATACTAGGAGCTTCTATCACCCAGGTTTCTGTGCTCTCAGTAATTGGATCTACCGGCAGCTTGCGAATATATTTTTTACTGACGAGCTCTGAAATTGAACTGGGATAACGGTCATTGTCCCCATAAAACTTATCAATCGCTACACGCACTACACTTAACGTTTGTTTCAATGTAGCCTCTTTTGCATGATCCACACTATGAAAATAACGTGGCACGGCAATTGAGATGAGTAGCGCAATGATCGTCATGACCACAATCAATTCAATCAAAGTAAAGCCTAG
>CAJBIA010000036.1 GCA_903953055.1 uncultured Methylophilaceae bacterium | reverse complement strand
GAAGATCCACGCAAAACAATTCCTAAGGCTTACATTTCTGGCATTTTAACCTTAGTGGTGTTGGCGATGGGTGTAATGATCTTTGCTGGTGGGGCTGGTGATTGGAAGGCGCTATCCAATATCAACGATCCACTTCCACAAGCCATGAAAATGATTGTTGGTGCAAATAGTGGTTGGTTGCATATGCTGGTGTGGATTGGCCTGTTTGGCCTAATTGCTTCTTTCCATGGCATTATTCTTGGATATTCTCGTCAAATTTTTGCGCTTTCACGTGCGGGGTACATGCCTAAGTATTTCGGTGCAGTTAACGAAAAATTTAAAACGCCCCATCGTGCCATTATTGCAGGAGCAGTTGTAGGGGTGCTTGCCATTGCAGGGGATGAGTTCCAATTTGCCGGACAAACATTGACTGCAAATCTCATTACTATGTCAGTGTTTGGTGCAATTGTGATGTATATCTTGTCCATGATGAGCTTGTTCCAATTGCGTAAGACAGAGCCAAAATTAGATCGCCCCTTTAAAGCAATTGCGTATCCTTTATTTCCTGCAATTGCATTAATTATTTCGGCAATTAGTTTGGTCACGATGATTTACTTTAACCAACAGCTAAGCTTAATCTTCTTTGGTTTGATGTTGCTTGGTTTTGTCTATTTCAGCATGACGCAACATCATCGTGACGCATCATCTGACAATCATTAATTACATAAAAGTATTAAGGGTGTAAATTATAGAAACCGCGTCAGAGAGTCTGGCGCGGTTTCATTCGTTAAGGCTTTGGGCACATGATTTATCGTTACAGTATTGATAGCCACACTTATCAGTTTCAAGATCTCAAGGAGGTGCTAGCTAAAGCCACGCCTGCTAGATCTGGAGACTTTTTAGCTGGTGTGGCGGCAGATACTTACGCGGAAAGAATGGCTGCGAGAATGTGCTTGGCTGAGATCCCGCTTAAGCAGTTCTTAGAAGACCTGATTATTCCGTATGAGACCGATGAAGTGACGCGCCTCATTGTCGATACCCATGACCGTCTAGCGTTTGCTGAAATTAGTCATTTAACGGTCGGAGACTTTAGAGATTGGTTGCTCTCTGATGTCGCTGACACGGAAACATTGTCTCGGATAGCGACCGGCGTTACGCCCGAGATGGCGGCAGCCGTCAGTAAGCTGATGCGCAATCAAGATTTAATCTTGGTTGCCAAGAAATGCCAGGTGATTACTGCCTTTAGAGACACTATAGGTCTCCCAGGGCATCTTTCTGTGCGATTGCAGCCTAACCATCCTACCGATGATCCTCGGGGCATTGCTGCTTCAATTCTTGATGGGCTTTTATATGGATCCGGGGATGCTGTAATTGGCATAAATCCAGCAACCGATAGTATTCCTGCTCTGATGGATTTGTATTTCTTGGTGGATGAGATCATCGATCAATATCAGATCCCCACCCAGTCTTGCATTTTGACGCATGTGACCAATCAGATTCAGGTCATAGAAAAAGGGGCGCCGGTAGATCTCGTCTTTCAATCCATCGCAGGTACGGAAAAAGCTAATAAAAGTTTTGGGATTGATTTGGCGGTGCTTGCTGAAGCTCAGTCTGCGGCGCTTTCACTTAATCGCGGCACCGTGGGTAATAACGTGATGTATTTTGAGACGGGACAGGGTTCAGTGTTATCTGCTAATGCTAACTTTGGCGTTGACCAGCAAACTTGCGAGGCGAGGGCTTATGCTGTTGCGAGACACTTCTCCCCATTGCTATCAAATACCGTGGTTGGTTTTATTGGTCCAGAGTATTTGTACGACGGTAAGCAAATTATACGTGCAGGTTTGGAAGATCATTTTTGTGGAAAATTGTTGGGGGTGCCCTTAGGTTGTGATGTTTGTTATACCAATCACGCTGAAGCGGATCAAGATGATATGGACACCCTCATGACATTGCTTGCGAATGCAGGGCTGACTTTTATTATGGGAATTCCGGGCGCTGATGACATCATGCTTAATTATCAAACAACTTCATTCCATGATGCCTTGTATCTGAGAAAGATATTAGGCCTTCGCGCCGCACCTGAGTTTGAAAAATGGTTAAAACAAATGAACATCATGGATGAAAAAGGCAACGTTCAACCAGTCACCCAAGCACATCGTATGTTGCAAAATATGCCCAAAAATTTATTGATGTCTAGTTAAGTAGATGACTAAAGAAATAAAAATTTCAGATAGTACTGTGCAAGACCCTTGGG
>CAJBIA010000035.1 GCA_903953055.1 uncultured Methylophilaceae bacterium | reverse complement strand
GGCACGATGGGGCATAGCGAGGCAAGGCAAGGCACAGTGAGGCACGACGAGGTGATGGTGAGAGGGTTCGGGCGAGGTGAGAGGGCTTGCCCGAGGCGGCGGTGAGAAGCCGCAGGTGAGATGAGGAGACTGGGTTGAGGTACCCAGAGGCCCCCAGAGGCACGACGAGGCACGGCTAGGCGCTGCGAGGCACGGCAAGGCTCGGCGGGGCACGGCAAGGGGCAGCAGGGCACGGCGAGGCACTGTAGGGTTCCGGGGAGTACGAAGAGGCATCTTGAGGCCTCACGTGGCACGACGAGGCACGGCGAAGCACGGCGAGGCACGGCGAGGCACTGCGAGGTGCGGTAGGGCGCGGAGAGGCAAGGCAAGGGGCAGCAGGGCACGGTGAGGCACTGAGGGGTTCCGGGCCGGGGGGGTACGAAGAGGCGTCAAGAGGCGTCAAGTGGCACAGCGAGGCACAGCGAGGCGCGTCGGGGCACGGCGAGGCGCCGAGGGGCTGCGGTACTGCGAGGCCCAGAGAGGTACGGCAAGGCACTGCGAGGCGCTGCGAGGCACTGTGGCACACAGTGAGGCCCAATGGGGCGCCGCTAGGCACGGTAAGGCCCTGTGAGACACGACGAGCTGATGGTGATGGGGCTCTGGCGAGGCGGGGAGGCTCTGGCGAGGTGACAGTGTGAAGGCTCAGATAAGGTGAGGAGACTGGGGCGAGGTGGTGGAGGCGGGACCCGAGTGTGGTGGGGAAACTCGGGCCAGGTGGCAGCGGGGTGGCCCGGACGGTGCAAGGTAGCTCGGGCGGGGGGTCAGTGAGATTACTGGAGCCCCCGCGGGGGCGACGTGATGGCTCCCGGGGGGGTCGCGAGAAGGGGGCTGCACGAGGTGGGAGTGAGGCGGGGAGCGACGAGCTATAGCGGGCTGCGATCACGAGGGCATGCCCTTCGAAGAGGGCTTTGGAGGCTTTCAAAAAGATATTTTCGTGTTGGTGCGCTAGTCGGATACCAAGCGTGAGGAAATGTTGCTGCCACACAGCTGTAGGTATGGAGCCATTGACTCCGCCCGTGAACGAGAGCATTTCAACCTTCCAACTCGCTGGGAGTTTAGCGCGGAGACGCTCGAGCAGAGCGAGGTATTTCTGGGTCTTATATGCATCAGATCTGATCTGATAGTCAGGGTGGGTATCCATTGCGCGTGTGAACTCACAGATGTAGACACGCAGCCGACGAAGATCTAAGAGAAGGCCGTCCGGCCGTTGTCGGCAGAGTCGGTGCCGCTCGATACTATCGCGGTCTTCTGTGTCAGCATCGGCGTGACCTACCCAGTCGTCTGGCAGGGGCATCGCTTGAATGGCCGCGCGCCAATCCAGCGACGCCGCGCGCTCGGAGGGTGAGATGGCAGTGGTGGGGATGGCATCAGCGGTACCAATGACGAGTTCTGGAAAGTAGGTGACGGACGGGGGAAGGTGAGAGATGATTGCTGAGGAGAGCGCGCGCCAGGCCAGGTGGTGGGCGCTGATTCTGGCCGACCCCAAAAGAGGACAGAGGCACTGTATGTGGGCGTTCGTCTCAACGGCCTTACCACAAGAGCAGAGGTTGGAGTCTGCTCTCTTCCAGAGGTGCAGGTTCTGGCGGTTAGGGAATGTGTTGGTGATGGACTGCACTAACCAGCGCTTGTGCTTAGTGAGCGGGCCTTGCAGGTAGGAGCCAAGCAGCTCTCTTCCGTCGTTTGGTCGGCTGAGGAACATTTCGGTGCGGTTGAGCTCTGTGCGGTTCGTGTCCTCCGCCTCCCCCACGCTCACCTTGAGGAGGTACCTGGCATGCTTGGCGGACTTTTGGAGGCGGTCGTACTCTTCGTTTGACTTGGCTACGGCGGTTATGACTGCCTGTTTGCGGGCCTTGAATGGGGCTGGTGCTCCAGTCGTGGTGAGGAGGGCAAAACGGGAGTGGTCGGGGGATGAGGTGAGTCGCGGTGAAGAGGTGGAAGCCTTAGCTACTTCGTCGACCAACTCGTTGAGCGGGTCGCATTCGTGCGCCTTGACTTTCAGGAAGTGGGTGGGGGCAGTGCGTGAGAGGAGGGCGAGGTCGAGCTGTGAGGTGAGAAGGGCATCAGGTTTGAGGCGATGCTTGTGGCGCTGCAGGGTGCCTAGCCTAGTGTGGAGGCCCTGCAGGACTGAGAGGCAGTCCACCAGGACCCACACAGCTTTGTCTGGCGGTATGTGTTCTGGTTGCAGGAGTGAGACAATGGCTTGTGTCTCCCCACAAAAGACCTTCTGCACACCTTCTACGGGCTTGCTCACGGATCGCACCTGGGTGGAGGAGGGAGGGATCCAGATCGCGCCAGAGCCAGCCAAGCCGTCTTTCAGGCTTCCGTCGGTGGCTGCCAGGAAGACCTCACCACCCAGTTGCCGGTAGAACTGCCCTACGGGCGAGTGGATGAGCTCACGTTTCCACAGATCGGGATTGCGGAACTCCACCTTTCCGTCGGGGGTGAGGCTAGTGCCAAGAGAGGGAATCTTTGCAGCAAGGATGTGGTACAGATCTTGAGAGCACCATATGTCGAGAGCGACTCGGTTCACTTTCGTTAGGGTTGTTCCAGAGCGCCACGAGTTGCGACGTTGGAAGAAGTGGATGCGTTGGAGGTTAGTTCCGGCTTGACAGCCGGGAATGATGCTTAGGGAGGAGGCGAGAGAGGTGCGAAGGACGATGATCCATGTGTCGTGAGCAGCCATGAACAGGCCGAGGGCGCACTGGGTGATGGGCGAGCTCGCATCAATGAACCAGAGAGCGGGAGGTTGGGAGGAAGTTTCATAGTCAAAGGTGCTGGAGTTATGGGGGTCGTCGCTAGGGTCGTCAGTATTGAGCCCCGCCCAAGCGGTGAGGGGGTTGCAGCCCCTTATCGCTCGGACGGGGGTGTCACGAGTGAGGAATTCCTGGGCCTGCTGGGACAGCACCGGGAACTTGGCCTCGGAGGCGTGGAGGCGGGTGCATTCCTGCTGGATGTCCAGCAGGGAGGCCTCCGACACACCTTGCTGATCGAGGAGAAGGCCCAGGCGAGCGGTGTTGATCCGGAAGCTTGAGTCGGGCGACAGATACACCGTGGTGACATTACCTGGCGACTGGAGTTGCGCTGCGCCGATGGAGTCTGGCAGGTCGGAGGTGGGTCGGAGGTGGATGGTGACGAGGGACGGGTTGAGAGGGCCCGGGTCTTGAACTTCCGGAATGGTGCCCCAAGACTTACCCTCCCGCGTGGTGTCGATGTGCGGGGGGGGGCAGGACGGCCATATCAGGCCAGCTCGGAAGCTAGCTAGCATTCGTGTCAGTTCAAGGTTGTTATACACACTTGGTTTGGTGGAGATCCACGTGTTACCTTTCTCCGGCCAGCCTAGCCACTTGACCAGCATTTCTTCTCGAGCTCCGTGGCCTCTGAGAGCCCGGATGGTTTCGGGCTGCCAGCTGTTTCCTGAGACGGCCGGGGGGCGGGAAAAGTCGTAGTGGTCTGCTATACCCCTGCGATACGCGTTGCGGCTACCCCTCTGTATCCTTTTATAGTGCTCGCAGCGCACCTGTTCAACGATGTAGATGAGCTGCTGTTCTGTGTTGCACGGATCCAGGAGGTGTCTAGCGGATTCGAGGGCGAGGGTGACAGAGGGCAGGCAGGCCAGCTGACGCAGGATGGCAGGCTTGCGCAGTGAGAAATTGTTGAGGCGCGTGTCCTTGTTTCCAAAAATCACTGGCGCGAGCGGGCTGGCCGTTGAGGGTGGGGCATAGGATTCTGAGGAGGTCCGGGAGCACACCCACGTCAGGGGTGGGGGGTGCGGGCGGGGCTTGGAGGGGTAGGAGAGAAGTGATGGGGCCCTGGACTAGTCCCGACGGTGTGCGACGGTCCCAGAGCCTGTCAAGGTACCGGGAGTGCTCTTGCCGTGTGCGGGGATTGTCTAGTTCGAGCGCTGTTGTGACGGTGGAGAGAAGGTAAGCAACCTCACTCCGCGTGCAGTGGGTCGGCAGGACCCCATGAGTACGGGCTCTGTGGAGCTTCGCCGCGTACATGGGGTACCCCACAGGCCAGTGTTCGTTGGGGATCAGGTCAACAAAGATGCGGAGCCACGTGTCTGGAGCGACGGGGGTGGTGAGGGGGGCGGGCAGGGAGAGTGTCTCGCCGAGGTCAGCAGCCAGCATGATGAGCTGCTCAACTGGGCCGCTGCAAACCCCCTTCCGGTTTTCGAGGAGGAGTTGGACTCCCATGAGCTTAGTGTCAGACGTGCCACATCGATTTATCAGGCGGTTCATTTCGTCCTGGGCGAGGAGGCGGGCGTGGTCGGGGTGAGCGACTAACCTGGACACCTCACCCAGAAGGCCTTGGAGGAGGAGAGCCTTGGGCTGAGGTAGGGAGAGCCCACCTGACGCTGCGGACCACTGGAGCATGCTCGTAGAGGTTCCCCGGGTGAGCTTGAGCGCTATCTTGGCAACGCCGTTCCACGCGCGCTGGAGGTGGCGTAACGACGGCTCGTCCCATGCTGCAGTGGAGGACGAGAAGAGGAAGGAGGAATGGAGGACCATCTTAGCTACCACAAAAGCTTGCTCTGGCAGGTACACATGGCCCTGCATGATGTTGCCCAGGGTCTTGGCATCTGCTATTACTTTTTTGCGCTGTGTGGAGGTGCCGTGGCTGGTGGAGAGGGCATAGCGGCATCCGAGGTGGCGAAAGGGAGCAGAGCCCGGTAAGATACACACAGGGGGGAAGGGCGCCTCCTTATAGGTCAGTTCCGTTGGCGGGAGATCTTCGTTATTCCTGAAGTCAAACCCAGTCAACATACATTTCTTAATGTTGAGCCGCATGCCCGACTCCTTCTCGAACAGTTCCAGTTCGTCAATCGCCGCTTGCTGGATGGCTAACGTTGTGGTCACAGTGGCGAGATCGTCCGCAAAAGCCAGCGCCCCGACCCGGGTATCGCGGTCGATCGGAACCCCCACTTTTGCATTGACCAGGCGTCGAAGTAGGACTCCAATCACTAGGTTGAAGAGGCAAGGGGAGAGGGGGTCGCCTTGGGCCGTTCCACGGAACTTCGGAATTGGGGCAGTGACACCAACCGGGGTGTCGATTCGAAGGTAGGTGTCTGCATATAGGCGACGAATGATGTCCGTGTTTTCGAAGCCCAGGTCCTCGAGCACATTGATCATGTACTCGTGGTCGGGGGAGTCAAAGGCGGACGAGAAGTCAAAGTAAGACACGTAGGCGGAACCTTCGGCTCTACGAACGCGGTCTACTAGGTACTTGAGGACCTGTGTCTGACGTGGGCAGCTCCTCCCTGAGCGGAAGCCCTCCTGGGAGGGTCCGAATAGGTCGTATTGTTCGGCCAGGGCCCGGATTCGGTCTTCCATGAGGGACGTGAATAGCTTATGAACGGTGTCGAGG
>CAJBIA010000034.1 GCA_903953055.1 uncultured Methylophilaceae bacterium | reverse complement strand
GATCATATTCGTGCGATTGCTGAAGCGGTTAGTAAGCGTAAGCCCCGTGCTTTTTATCGTGAACACGCAGAGGCGGCTGAATGAGCGGAGTAAATAGACCAATACCGCCAGCGATGAAGCTATCAGGTTTAGAGGCATTTAGTGTCACTCCAGCTGTTGGTTTTGTAAATATTGGTGAACGCACAAATGTCACGGGATCTAAAGCGTTTGCGCGCATGATTCTGAATAATCAATTTGATGAGGCTCTGGCAGTAGCACGTCAACAAGTTGAAAATGGTGCACAGATCATCGATATCAACATGGATGAAGCGATGTTAGATTCTGAGGCGGCAATGGTGCGCTTTCTCAATCTGATTGCTTCGGAGCCAGATATTGCGCGCGTGCCCATCATGATCGATTCCTCCAAGTGGAGCGTGATAGAAGCAGGCTTAAAGTGCATTCAGGGTAAGCCTATTGTGAATTCAATTTCACTTAAAGAGGGTGAGGAGCCTTTCAGGAAGCAAGCACGCTTGATCCGGCGATATGGTGCGGCTTCTGTAGTCATGGCCTTTGATGAAGCCGGTCAAGCCGATACCTTCCAGCGTAAAACAGAAATCTGCCAACGCTGTTATGAAATCTTGGTAGATGAAATTGGTTTTCCAGCAGAAGATATTATCTTTGACCCTAATATCTTTGCAATTGCTACCGGTATTGAAGAGCACGATAACTACGCAGTAGATTTTATTAATGCCACTCGTTGGATTAAGGAAAATCTACCGGGTGCAAAAGTGAGCGGCGGTGTTTCGAATGTGAGTTTCTCATTTCGCGGTAACGATCGAGTGCGCGAAGCGATTCACACCGTATTCCTGTATCACGCCATTCAAGCGGGAATGGATATGGGTATCGTTAATGCTGGCCAATTAGGTGTATATGCCGACTTAGATCCTGACTTGCGCGAGCGCGTTGAAGATGTAGTCCTTAATCGCTTTAAAGAGAAAGAGGGCAAAACGCCAACAGAGCGTTTGCTAGAGATTGCTGATCAATTTAAAGGTGGTGGTGCAAAACAGGTAGAGAATCTAGTATGGCGTGAAGGCCCTGTTCGCGAGCGTCTCACGCATGCCTTAGTGCACGGCATCACTACATTTATCGAAGAAGACACAGAAGAATTACGTGCTGAAATCATGGGCTCTGGGGGTAGACCGATTGAGGTCATCGAAGGTCCGCTCATGGATGGTATGAATGTCGTTGGTGACCTGTTTGGTGCCGGAAAAATGTTCTTGCCTCAAGTCGTCAAGAGTGCTCGTGTCATGAAACAAGCCGTTGCTATTTTGATTCCTTATATTGAGGAAGAAAAGCGTCAGCATATTGCTTCTGGCGGTGAAGCTAAAGCCAAGGGCAAGATTGTCATGGCTACCGTCAAGGGTGACGTGCACGATATTGGTAAAAATATTGTGACTGTAGTACTGCAATGTAATAACTTTGAAGTGGCCAATATGGGTGTGATGGTTCCTTGCGCAGAGATCCTCAAACGTGCCAAGGAAGAGAATGCTGACATCGTTGGATTGTCGGGTTTAATCACGCCATCACTTGAAGAGATGACTTATGTTGCGCAAGAGATGCAACGTGATGACTAGTTCCGTGAGCGTCAAATACCCCTCATGATCGGTGGTGCAACTACCTCACGCGTCCATACTGCAGTAAAAATTGCTCCTCATTACGATGGCCCAGTGGTTTACGTGCCAGATGCTTCTCGTTCCGTGTCGGTTGCTTCTAGCCTGCTTTCGGATGAGAGTGCTAAGAAATTTATTCAAGAATTGCGTGATGACTATGTGCGGATTCGTGAGCAACATGCCAATAAAAAATCAGCCCCAACGATTCCTTTGGCTGCGGCTCGTAAAAATCGTGAGTTGATCGATTGGTCTACGTATGTTCCAGAAAAGCCAAAATTTATCGGCCGTCGCGTATTTAAAAACTT
>CAJBIA010000033.1 GCA_903953055.1 uncultured Methylophilaceae bacterium | reverse complement strand
TTTTCATGACTACCTGCGAGAGTGGCGGAATTGGTAGACGCACTGGATTTAGGTTCCAGCGCCGCAAGGCGTGAGAGTTCGAGTCTCTCCTTTCGCACCAGTTTTTACTTTTTTTGCATATCTTCCCTTGTAAGTCAAAGAGCTATAAAAATACCCATTTTCATTGCCAATAACCCTGCGACATAGGTGTGCCTATCAGGTAAAATTACTCCCTATGTCAGTCAACATCACTCATCCAAATTTTGTTCATTTGCGTTGCCACAGCGAGTATTCCATTGTGGATGGGACGGTTCGTATCGACAGCTATGTCGACCATGCTTTTAAGGACAAAATGCCGGCCTTGGCATTGACTGATTTAAGTAATTTATTCGGTGCGATTAAGTTTTATAAGTCAGCCCGTGAAAAAGGGATTAAGCCGCTCTTGGGATGTGACCTTTGGCTTGAAAATTTAAAAAATCGTGACCAGCCGTATCGTTTGATGTTGCTCTGTCAGACGTTGGAGGGCTATACCAAGTTATGTGGTTTATTAAGCCGTGCTTATCTGGAGAATCAGTATCGCGGCAGACCTGAAATCAAGCAGGAATGGCTTGTGGAAATTGGTACTGAAGGTTTGTTAATGATCTCTGGTGGGATGATGGGGGATATTGGTCAGGCTTTATTACAAGGCAACATTCCGGCTGCCAAGCAAGTTGCGCAATCATGGTCAGATTTATTTCCCAACCGCTTCTATATTGAATTGCAGCGCGCCGGCCATCCCCAGCAAGAGTTCTATATTTCAAACGCTATGGTACTGGCAGCAGCATTAGATTTGCCTGTCGTTGCAACGCATCCAATCCAGTTTATTGAGACAGAAGAATTTAAAGCTCATGAGGCGAGGGTTTGCATAGCGGAAGGTTATGTCCTTGCTGACACAAGACGCCCAAAGATATTTACTGAAGACCAGTATTTCAAAACACAGTCTGAAATGGTTGCCCTGTTTGCAGACATTCCAGAAGCTTTAGTAAATAGTGTTGAGATTGCTAAGCGTTGTAATTTGACATTGTCTCTAGGTAAGAATTTCTTACCACAGTTTCCTACTCCTAACGGAGAAGGCTTGGATGAGTATTTGGTTATTCAAGCTAAAGAAGGATTGACTCGTCGACTTGAAGTGCTTTATCCAGATCAAGAGAAGCGCGCTGAAAAAGCACATGAATATGAAGCCCGACTAAGCTTCGAAACTAGCATCATCATTCAGATGGGGTTCCCCGGTTACTTTTTAATTGTGGCGGACTTTATTAACTGGGCAAAACATAATGGTGTGCCTGTTGGTCCTGGTCGGGGCTCTGGAGCAGGGTCTGTGGTTGCTTATAGTTTAGGCATTACGGATCTTGATCCGCTTCAATACGCATTGCTGTTTGAGCGATTCTTAAATCCAGAACGTGTTTCTATGCCTGACTTCGATATTGACTTTTGCCAAGAAGGTCGTGATCGCGTCATTGATTATGTGAAGCAAAAGTATGGATTAGATGCTGTTTCTCAAATCGCCACTTTTGGGACGATGGCGGCTAAGGCTGTGATTCGGGATGTCGGTCGTGTTTTAGATTTGCCATTTAATTTCGTAGACGGCATAGCAAAACTAATTCCTTTAGAGCTTGGCATTACATTAAAAGATGCCTTAGAGAAAGAGCCACAGTTAGCTGAGCGGCGTGAGCAGGAGGAAGAGGTTAAAGAGTTGCTTGAGCTTGCTTTGCGACTTGAAGGTTTAACACGCAATGTTGGTATGCATGCGGGTGGTGTGCTTATTTCCCCAAGTAAGATTTCTGACTTTTCCCCAATTTACTGTCAGCCAAATGGCGACAGTTTGGTCAGTCAATACGATAAAGACGATGTAGAAGCTGTTGGCCTAGTTAAGTTTGACTTTTTGGGCTTACGTACGCTCACTATTTTAGACATGGCATTAGTGAATGCAAATGCTCAGCGTCATTTAGAAGGCTTGCCACCGTTATCATTTGAGACCTTGCCGATTGATGATAAACCAACTTATCACTTACTCAAGTCAGCCAATACCACAGCTGTGTTTCAGCTAGAGTCGCGCGGCATGAAGGATATGCTGAAACAAGCTAAGCCGGACTGTTTTGAAGATATTATTGCCTTGGTTGCTTTATATCGTCCGGGTCCGATGGATCTGATTCCAGATTTCTGCCGTCGTAAACATGGATTGCAAAGGGTTGAGTATCCGCATCCTGCGGTTGAGCCTATTCTGAGAGAAACTTATGGGATTATGGTTTACCAAGAACAGGTGATGCAGATTGCACAGGTTGTTGGTGGGTATAGTCTTGGCGGCGCTGACTTGCTTCGCCGCGCCATGGGTAAAAAGAAAAAAGAAGAAATGGATGCCCAGCGTGCTGTCTTTGTTGAAGGCGCGAAGCAAAAGGGGACCTCTGAAAGACAGGCGGCTGATTTATTCGATTTAATGGAGAAGTTTGCCAGTTACGGGTTTAACAAGTCTCATGCTGCTGCTTATGCTTTAGTTGCTTATCATACGGCATATTTAAAGACCCATTATCCCTCTGCGTTCTTGGCCGCTACGATGTCTGCCGATATGAACAATACAGACAGTGTTCATATTTTTTATGATGATTGTATTGGGAATGGCGTTGAAGTTTTGCCTCCGGATATCAATCAAAGTGAATTCAAATTTAAACCAATCAACGACAAGCAAGTGCTTTATGGTTTAGGGGCGCTAAAAGGCTCAGGAGAGGCTGCCATTGAAGTCATTCTTGAAGCTCGAAATCAAGATGGACCATTCAAAGATTTATTCGATTTTTGTGCACGCTTAGATCTGCGTAAAGTGAATCGTCGTGTCATTGAATCACTTATTCGTGCTGGGGCATTTGATAAATTAGAACCAAACCGCAACGCTTTATTAGCAGGCGTGAATTTGGCTATCGGCGCTGCTGAGCAAAGTGGGGCAGCGAGTGGTCAGAATAGCTTGTTTGGAGAGATATCAGATAGTGCTGCGCATGTTTTGCCGAACGTGCCCGCTTGGGCTGAAGCAGAAAAACTCCAACAGGAAAAAGTAGCGCTTGGTTTTTATTTAAGCGGTCATCCATACCAAGCCTACCAAAAAGAAATTGCAACATTTGTGCATACTGATCTTGGCAGCATCAAGCCACAAGATCAGCCGCAATTGTTAGCTGGTATCGTGATGGGTGTTCGTATCCGTATGACCCAACGCGGCAAAATGGCTATTGTGACGCTTGATGATGCTAAGTCCCGTGTTGAAGTTGTCGTCGGTAGTGAGTTGCTTGCGCAGCATGCAAGCTTGATTAAAGAAGATCAGTTATTAGTAATTGAGGGTCGAGTCAGCCATGATGATTTTTCTGGTGGCGTAAGGGTCAATGTGCGTAAGATTTACGATATTGCATCTGCAAGAAGTGCTTATGCCAATATGCTAAAAATATCTTGTAATGGACAGGCGGACGCAGTCAAGTTACGTGATATTTTAGCGCCTTATTGTCGTGCTAATTCAGCTGAAAATATTCGTGGTTGTGCTGTCAAAGTTGAGTATCACAATAGCCAAGCCAAGGTCGAGATGATGCTTGGTGAAAAATGGCGTGTAGAATTGCATGACGATTTGCTCATAGGATTAAAAGCCTGGTTAAGCGATGAGAACGTAAAAATCCTCTATAATTAGAACTATATTTATAAGAATTTAATCTTGATATGAAAACAAGCTTTTTAGATTTTGAACAACCAATCGCTGAACTTGAAGCGAAAATTGATGAATTGCGACACGTGCAAGATGGCTCAGCACTCGATATCAATGACGAAATCAATCGCCTTCAAAAGAAAAATCAGGAGATGACGAAAGATATCTACGGCAAGCTTACTGCTTGGCAGATATCTCAAGTTGCCCGTCATCCACAACGTCCTTACACGTTGGACTATATTCAAAGTTTATTTACAGATTTCGAAGAATTGCATGGGGATCGCGCTTTTGCAGACGATCCCGCCATCGTCGGAGGTTTAGCGCGTTTTGATGGCAAGCCAGTGATGGTGATTGGCCAACAAAAAGGGCGTGATGTAAAGGAACGACAATACCGAAATTTTGGTATGCCTCGTCCAGAGGGATATCGTAAAGCATTGCGTTTATATCGCATGGCTGAAAAATTTGGATTGCCTATTATTACCCTTATTGATACTCCAGGCGCGTATCCTGGTATCGGTGCCGAGGAGCGTGGTCAGTCAGAGGCCATTGCAAGAAACTTATACGTCATGGCTGAGCTTAAAACCCCCATTATTGGAATCATTATTGGTGAGGGTGGTTCAGGAGGCGCATTAGCTTTAGGGGTTGTTGACCAGCTATTGATGTTGCAATACTCAACCTATTCTGTGATCTCGCCAGAGGGTTGTGCGTCTATCCTTTGGAAAAGTGCTGATCAAGCATCGCTTGCAGCTGAAACATTAGGAATTACTGCATCTCGCCTCAAGACGGCTGGGTTGGTAGATCGTATTATTTCTGAACCCTTAGGTGGTGCTCATCGTGACCCTGAAGCGATGATGCATAACTTACGCAAAGCCTTAGGTGAGGAGTTGAAACTAGTAGAAGCCAAGCCTATTAATAAGTTGTTGGAGCAACGCTACGAACGCCTGATGAGTTATGGTAAGTTCAAAGAAGTTGCGTTGAAATAAAATTACCAACGCTTCAACTCACGCAGTCCGCAAAGCCCGTATTCAGAATAAGCACTTGGATGCGGGCTTTGAACGTATTACGCAGCAAGTTCACCATTTTATTAGCGCATTGATTAGCGCTAAATCCCCATTAAATTTACTGATTGCCTTTAGTGGCGGGCTAGATTCATGCGTGTTGCTTCATGCCATCGTACAAGCCAAGAAGACGTTGGATTTTGATTTTAAAGTAATGCATGTGCATCATGGGCTAAGTCCCAATGCGGATAAGTGGGGAGATTTTTGCAAAAAAACTTGCCTCAGCTATCAAGTGGCCTTGGAAGTTGTGAAAGTGGAGGTTCAAAAGGGCGCTGGCATCGGGCTGGAAGCTGCTGCTCGTGAGGCTCGATATAAAGCATTACAAGCGGCGCGTGCTGATTACATTATGTTAGCCCATCATCGAGACG
>CAJBIA010000032.1 GCA_903953055.1 uncultured Methylophilaceae bacterium | reverse complement strand
TCTCCTGAGCAGCGACAGAGTGCGCCTGGCGGCTGGTTTGTGAACGTGATGCGCTACTGACGACATTGTCGTCAGGCGCTGGGGCACGCAAAGCTAAAAAGGCAACCAAGCCGCCAAAAATTGCAATCCATACCCATTGATTCTTACTCTTCAAGTTAGCCTTCCCTTCTCATATAAAGGGTAAAGACTAATGTCGCATCAAGGTCCGTATCGCCAACTTTCTGTCTTTGCAACAGAATAGCATCTAAGGATAAGTGATGAATTTGACTCAATGCATCAAAAATAAACTTCAAGATATTTGGATAGCTCCCTTTTAATGGGATCGATAATTGATAACTAATTAAGTTGCCAGGGTTCGTCGTCATTAATTTATATTGCGCCTGATTCGCTGACAATCCATTCTTAGTTGCAATATTAATCAACTCTTCAGTCACATCTGTACTTGAGCTCTCCGTCGGAAAATATGCATTAAATAAATCTATTTGACCCGAAGGTGTTTGGTTCAAAGACTCTAAGTGCGCTCTTTGAATTTGCTTGAAATTGTGTTGCATCATCGATGCATGTTGACGAGTTTCGTTTAAATCGCGATCCAAAGGAAGCATCACAACAACATAAAAAATAAATAAGGCCAATAAAAATGCGATCGCAGCAACCCATTCCCAACCCATTTCTTGGGAGAATCGTTTTGAGGCTCTAAAAAAGCGAATTAAGACTTGTTTGTCCAAGAGGCCTCCAATGTAAAATGGATGGGACGGTCAGGATCTTGTTCATTCACTTTATGTTCAATTAAATACACTTTTGTCATGCCAGACTTTTTATTCAAGTCACGCATAAAATCAAACATCGCCTTAAAATTTCTAGCTTCGCCATTTAATTTAACCACGCCTTTTTTAATGTTTGGCTCTATCCCTAATAAAGCCACTTCATCAGAGTGGGCTTTTCCTAAAGAGTCAAATAAATCAGCCCAAGGCAAATTTAACTTATTGACAATCTGATTGGAGAAAACAATCAATTCTTTTTGCTGCTCAAGATTTAACTCGGCGCCAGAAGACGTTGTCCTATTTGGCAAAGCCTTTCCTTCAATTTTTTCAATCAGCGCAGTTAAGTTTTCATTTTCATGGGACACGTGAGAGTAATGCATTAACAACACAATGCTCAGCACCAAAGAAATAAACAGCATTAAATAGGCAGAATAACGAACTAAGCGATGATCCTGCCGATAATCGAGATTAAGGTGCCGCATGGCTATTCTCCATAATACCGACCGGTAGATAATGTCCCGTTATTAACAGTGGTTGATCAAGCTTCACTGTTTTCACATTCCAGCCATCCAAATGCAATGACCGAACCTCTATATGATCAGGCGCACTAATCAGCATATTGCCTTGCTTGGGCTCTAACTCAAGCGCATTAAATTCTCTCACAAGCAAACTTGGCAACTCAGCTCTCCATTGATCAGAGATTCTCGCTTTTCGAATGCTCTGACAAACCCCATCTAAGAAATAACTGATGACCACCTGACCGGACTCAACTAAAACAAACCACTGCGTATCTTGTGCCAGACCCTTCACTAACAAATTAAATCCGGTCATAAAATTCGGCTGAATCGATCGACAAATCACCGCGCTTGGTTCCAGGGTCTGATCGATTGCACTCAAAAAATGCTTATCCACCGCGCTCGCCACTTGAGGATCCATCGAGACATCACCAGACCAACTCAAGATGAATTGTTCAGCTTGAGCGCCAAAGATCTCCGAAAAGCAAAACCGCACATACGCTTCTTCTTCGTCCCGTGTTGACAATCCCTCTTGATCTTGAACACGCAAATAATTAACGAAATGGCTAGAAAGATAAACATAAGCATCCGCATGACCGCTTTGCTCAAACATTAACTGTTCAAAGGCTTCAATCGCCGGCAACCAAATGGCCTCATTAGCTTTAGCCTCACGGCATCGCTGATTAGCACGCATGAACTCTGTTGGCTTTAAACCGCGACTGTAACGAACCAAGTCGACACTGTGCGGACCTAAAAAAATATGTAAACGATCAGTCCACGAAGGTAACACGGTTAATCTCCCTAAGTGTCGTTTCGCCATTCTTAACCAAGTCAATAGCGGCCTGCCTTAAGAACCGCGTTCCATTTTTTTGTGCCATTTCACGTATCATTTTGACAGGGGCTCTATCAATGATCATCTGTCTAATTTCATCATTTAAGTTCAACAGTTCAGCAATTGCTCTTCGACCCTTAAATCCACTGCCACGACATTGTCCACAGCCTTTACTATATTTAAAGTCCCATCCCTTAACTTCCTCCCTACTCAGGCCAGAGCTCTGAAGCAAGGCATCATCAGGAATTTCAGAGGCCATACAATGCGGGCAATTCACCCGAACCAAGCGCTGAGCCAAAATACCATTCATCGCAGAAACAAAGCTATAGAGGTCTACCCCCATATGCGTAAACCTGCCGATGACATCGAGCACATTATTCGCGTGTACCGTTGTAAACACTAAATGCCCTGTTAAAGCAGACTGAATAGCAATCTGCGCTGTTTCAGGATCTCGAATCTCCCCGACCATAATCTTATCTGGATCATGACGAAGAATGGATCTCAACCCCCTAGCAAAAGTTAAGCCTTTCTTTTCATTCACCGGAATCTGCAAAATACCTGGTAGCTGATATTCCACCGGATCTTCGATCGTAATAATTTTGTCATGGCCATGATTGATTTCAGAAATGGCCGCGTACAAGGTGGTTGTTTTTCCGCTTCCGGTAGGGCCTGTGACTAGCATCATGCCGTAAGGCTCACTCGCCATCTTACGCAAATTGGCAATCGACTTCTCATCAAACCCTAGATAATCAAGACGTAATCCCTTAATTTGATCAGACAAAGACTGGCGATCCAGAATACGCAATACCGCATCTTCACCAATAATGCTCGGCATAATAGAGACCCGAATATCAATCTCGCGTCCCCGCAATGAAACCTTAAAACGACCATCTTGTGGAACGCGTGTTTCCGCAATATCCAATTCCGAAATCACTTTAATTCTAGAAATGGCTTGTTCAGCCAATTGAATTCCGTCGGCAGCGCCAATAGTTGTCAAAACCCCGTCTATACGATATTTGATAGACATCCCGGTAGGCGTTGTTTCTAAATGGATATCACTGGCTTCCATTTTTAAAGCATCATATAGGGTTGAATGCACCAATTTGACGACAGGGCTTGTATCTTCACTAATACTTTTAATGGATAGTTCATGGATACCGTCATCCAGAAATTGCGTGGATTGCTCTGACTCAAATACGCTATCCATCGCCAAGAGGCCTTCCTCTTTTCGACTTAAATAAGCGGCAATATCTAGAGGACTTGCAAGCAACCAGGAAAATTTTTCACGGACATGAACTTCAGCCCAGGCTTCTAAATTAGCATTAAAGGGATTACCAAAGACCAACTTTAAGTCTGACTGGGCATCTCTAAACGCTATACACTCATGTTTTACGGCATCCGAATAATCAATCACCCTAAAGTCAGCGAGAAGTTCATTCAAGTCATCCATTGATGCGACAGGGTAATGCATCAACTCCCCAATACTCGCCAATACCGTCTCTGGCGTTGCTGATGTCATTTCCACCAAGACATCAAATAAATGACGTCGAGAGCTTGAAGCATCTTTTTTTGCTTTTTGTAGCATCTCAGGACTGATATGAGCCCCAGGAATACTTTTATTACTTGTTGCAATCACTGAATACTCCCAGCCAATTCAAATATTGGAAAATACATTGATACGACAATTAAGCCAATCAAAAGACCGATGAAACACATCAGCAATGGTTCAAAAAGCTTAGTAAACCAATCTATCCATCTTGCCATATCATCGTCATATAAGTTAGCAATTCTATCAGCCATCTCATCCAACTTACCTGTTCGCTCGCCCACCCGAAGCAATCGTGTCGCAATCGGCGTAGTTAAACCATTAATATCTAAGGATGCAGAGACTGGCTTTCCTTCATTAATGCCATCTTTTGCTTTTGTTAATTTAATTCTTAAATCTTCTTGTAGCAAACCTGAAACCATTTCAAGTGCTGGAACAACAGGGACCCCGCCTTTAAGCAACATCCCAAAAGTTCTATAAAAGCGTGCCAACTGATAAATATGAATCCGATTGCCAATATTGGGAATCTTTTTAAATTGATCCAATACCTTCTGCCTAACTCTTTTGTTACCCGCCGCGTAAAACCCACTAAAAAATAAAGCCCCTAAAAACATGAGCACGACAACCTTATTGTCTCCTAGGAATTCTCCAATGTTCATAAACATTTGCGAAAAGAACGGCAAATTATGGCCCATGTCCTTATAAATCTGGCTAAATTTAGGGACCACATAGAGCATCAAAAACATCGTCACTAGAAGCCCTGCAACAATAAGAACGATAGGATAAACAGATGAGCTCACGACCTTTTTACGAATCACATCAATTTGCGCTTGATAAGCAATATATCGAGATAAAGAATCAGTAATGTTCCCTGTTTTCTCACTCGCCTTTACCATCGCGACATACAGAGAATTAAACTCATTTGGAAAACTTTCCAAGGCTTTAGAAAGTGATTTTCCCTCATACAACTGGTCAATAATTCCCCGAACTAATTTTATATTAGTGCGCCTACGCTCTTTTTCTAAAATGGTTTCCAAAGCCTCAACTTGCGGAAGCCCCGCATCCATTAATGCAAGCAGTTCTTGGCTAAAAAGAGAAAGTGAAAAACGAGATGTAAATAACTTTGGTAGTTTAATGAAGGAGCCGATGGGCTGGATTGCCAGGACAGAATATCCACTTTGTAAGACTTGTTTTTTTGCTTCTTCAATAGAACTGGCATCTATTTCTAGATTTAGCACTCCTAAACCAGATCGAGCAGCCTTTACTTTGAATTGCATCTAACTAGACCTTTGAATTAGCCATGAAATTAAGTTGTTTACCTAATGCAACTTTATCACTAAACACTCACTTCAACTGAATATTCTAACTCAAGCCTTCTTTTGCAAATAAGCCCACTTACATAAAATGGTCGTTCCTTCACTCTTGCTTGAATGCAGTTCAAAACTTCCATCAGAAGTTTCTGCACGCTCTTTCATGCTTACTAAACCCAAAGAGCTGTTATTTTTATTAGGCTCAGTGGTCGATTCGTAGTTAAATCCCTTTCCATTATCTTTGATCGATAAGTGAATAAAACGACCTTCTCTACTGAGGGAGATTGAAATTTGGTTACAACGACTGTATTTGCATGCGTTATTCACCCCTTCTTGCACGATTCTAAAAATTTGAGTTTTCTGCAGATCTCCAATTTGCTCTTCCTGCAAGTCATTCGCATCAAAGGTGAATTTAATCGCCGGATATAACAAACCAACTTCCCTAGAAAACCATCTCAACGTTGCAAGAATCCCGATATCATCGAGAATAGAAGGCCTCAAGTCCATAGAAATTCTTCTGACCTCTTCCACAGCGCCTTGTAACTTACTGACCACTAAATCCAGCCCATTGCCGGGAACTTTTGAATCTAATTCAAGTTTGTTAATCGTATTTTCTACATAAAATTTGACAGCACTTAACGTTTGACCGAGTCCATCATGCAATTCAAATGCAATCCTTTTTCTTTCCAATTCTTGCGCATTTAAAACTTTGTGAGAAAGTAAACGTAGCTGACCATCTGCTGCGATTAACTTTTGCTGGGATTGAACGTAATCATCAATATCAGTAATCACTAAGGATTGGGAAGGCAATTGCGTCAATTCATTGATTAAATTTCGAACAGAGACCTTAACCCAGAAAATACGTCCTTTAGCTGACTTGAGTCTAACAACCAATCCTCGTTTATTTGCAATACTATTCAAATCAAACATTGACGAACTTAAATCATCATCAAAAACAAAATGGCTAATCTTTTTTCCTACAAGGTGCGACTTTGAAAAATCAAGCATCCGGCTAATTTCACGATTCACATAGACGATATTGGATTGATCATCCTGAACAACGATTCCCTCACTCATCTTATCTAATAGGTCAAAGTAGGCACGCTGACTTATTTTAAGACTTGCTTCAGCTTCATTTAGCTTATCAATCTGAACGATCAACTTCTTATTGACCTTCTCAAGAGCAATACTTTTCGCTTCAATTTTTTTGTTTAATGTCTTCGTAAGCGACTCAAGAGTTGAGCTTGATGAATTAATTTTTTTGACATTACTCACAGAGATAATGACTAACTCTGATTCCTTAACAACATCAGACAGGATTTTATTAATTTGATATTTTAGATATTTTTTTAAATAGGGGTCGTATATTTGGAGTTCAGCAGATTTCCCAGAAACAATCACTTCCAGTATGGATTCATTAAAATTATCCAAATAACAATTGGGATCTGTGCATCCAAAATGCATTAAGTCATGAAACTTTTTACCTTTAACGGCTGTAACCCTCGCTAGCTTCCATCTCTCAATAGCACGATTAGCTCTTACAACACGACCCTCAGCATTCGCAACACAGAGCAACTCTCCAAGCGCATCAAGCGCAAGCTCCCATTCCTTTTTTATATTTTCAATTAGTTGGGAGTCGTGCTCTTGGGAATCCGTATCAAGATAAGACCTTGTATGATCATTAGAATGCTGACCGAGTGAAAATAGATCTTCTTGTTGCGATCGCTCTTTTAATTCCCATCTATGATCATGATGACTTGGGTCCTTGGAACCCAAACTCGCTATATCTTGCATCGAAATAACGAGCGCTTTACCTTGGAAATCTTTCCGATCTATTTTGATTGGATTGATTTGAATGTGTATTTCTAAATTGAGCAAATAATCAAATGTTTTAAAATCAACCCCAACACCACCTTCAATAACCTTATTTGAAAGCTCTAGTATTTTCTTGAAATAACAGGATGGATCTGAACAATTTGGGTGAATTGCTTTATGGAGAGATTTTCCTACAACACTTCTAAAACTGAGATTGCCCCAATTTTGAATCGCTTTATTTGCTCTTAAAATAGAGCCATCTTCTTTAATGATACAAATTAATTTATCAACAGAATCAATGGATTGCTGTAACTCTAATTTTGCCTTCTTGATGACGTCTGGAAAGTTGTTTTCATTACCAGTCTGAGTTTGTAAAACTGAATCAAGAGATTTCATATCACTCGTTTATTAAGTTAGCTATGTGAAACATACTATATTTTCTTAGAATTATCTTCAATTACTACTAAGCCAATTCATGCTGACTTTTGCTAAGTCAGCACTAGCAACCAACCTTATTTACATCAAAATTAAGGATGCGACCTTTGAAACATAGGCAGTAGTTTCTCTAAATGGAGGAATCTTTAGACCATACTTAATGACTGATTGCTCACCAGAATTATAAGCCGCGACCGCCAATCTTTTATCATTGTTGAATAACTTGAGAAGATAAGCCAAGTAACGAGCGCCACCATGTATATTTTGATAAGGATCAAATGAATTGACAACTCCAAAACGCCTAGCTGTGGATGGCATTAACTGCATTAGGCCAACAGCGCCTTTTGCTGATACCGCTCTGGGATTGTAATCAGACTCCACCGTGATGATGGCATGAATCAAATTGATATCAATTTGATTTTCTTGCGCCGCATGACGGATTTCATCTTTAAAAGCAGCGTACCTTAATTGTCTAAATGAAAAACCCCATCCAATCTCATTGTTCTTATCTTCTAATTTAATACTATCTTCCTGAATAATTGGCTCGGTCGCTAGTAATTCATAGTTGCGGCCTTCATTATTATCAGTCAAAAAAATCGTACCATTATCCTCAGACAGCCCATAAACATCGGCTATCGCAGCCAAGGAGTTGACGGCCATCCATCCGAGAATAATCAGTTTTATCAGTAACTTCATTGAAATTTTCATAGTATGAATTAGCGCACAAGTTACATTAAAACAACAATAAGTAAAAACCCTATGATTTATTGATAGAAACTGTAGAAAAAGTCTATAAATCTGTTATCATTTTCACTAACTAAAAAATAACTCAAAAGGTTTAACGTGGAAAAGAAAATTATCTCGGCAATTATTGCTTCTTTTTGCCTTACCGCTGGTATGACATGCGCTTATGCAGACGAACCAGCAAACCTTCAAAGCATTGTTCAATCTGCGATCACAACCAATCCAGAAGTCTTGCAAAGCTACCACAATTATCTTTCTGTTGTAAAAGATAAGGACGCTGCGTTCGGTCGCTATCTGCCATCAGTGGATCTCACAAGCTCTTTAGGGACTGAGTACCGCAATGACCCGTTGAGTCGTTCTACAAACCCAAAAAATCCTAGCAGCTTTGACAGAAGTCAAACTTCAATCTCGTTAAAACAAATGATTTTTGATGGTTTTGCAACCAGCTCAGAAGTAAAAAGATTAGATTGGTCAAGCAAAGCGAGATTGTATGAGCTCGAAAGCACCTCACAATCTGTGGCGTTCGATGCAACGCGTGCTTATATTGACCTTATTCGCTCAAGAGCGCTAACCAGTTTAGCGGAAGATAATTATGTGGCACATAAAATCATTTATGAGCAACTAAAACAAAAAGCAAATGCTGGCGTTGGTAAGAAAAGTGATGTTGAACAAGCACAAAGTCGACTTTCATTAGCTGACTACAATATGACCATGGAAGGGTCTAACCTGCATGATGTCGAAGCACGCTTCCAAAAGGTGACTGGCAACATTCCGCCGGCTGCATTAAGCAATTTAGAACCCATCAATAAAGAAGTCCCTTCAACCGCTGTTGAAGCGGTTAAGGTTGCGCAAAGCCATAACCCAGCATTACTAGCAACTATTTTAGACATTAGCGCACAGAATGCTGCTGTCAGTAATCGACAATCCGCTTTCATGCCACGCGTTGACTTTAGAGCCCATAGCGATCATGGCAATGATTTAAGTGGTTATTCAGGCAATTGGAGAAATGATGTTGCAGAAATCAATTTCTCTTGGAATCTGTTCAACGGGATGACAGACAAAAATCTAAAAGCCAAAGAACAAGAACTGCTTGAAGTTGCAAATAACAGAAGAGATAAAACCTGTAAGGATATGCGACTTGAACTTCAGGTCGCTTTTAATGACATCAAAAAACTCACTGATCAGGCGCAATATCTTGATGCACGTCAAATTTCAATCGAAAAAGCACGTGATGCCTACCGTAAACAATTTGAAATTGGTCAACGCACATTAGTAGATTTACTTAATGCAGAAAATGAAGTTTTCGAAGCTAAGAGACTCTATGTCAATGTGACCAACGATCTAAGTGTGGCTTATGCCAAAACGAATCTTCAAATGGGGACATTGCTAAGCGCACTTGGCGTTTCAAGATTTGCCAATGATGCAGCTTCTTTAGCTGAAACTGCAGGATATGACTCAGCAGTTTGTCCAGCCGAGGTACCAGAGCAATACAACCCAAATCACGAGAAATTAGATGCTCTTGCTGGTGAGTTTTTATCTGCGCCAAAGAAACGCTAAGAATTTCTATCCGCTATAGAGAAGATGCATGACATACGTCAGAAGAGACCAGGAAGGGCATATTGTTGCAATTAGCCTGAATGAATCTGACGAATGTCATGAGTTGATTGATACCGAATCGCAAGAACTTAAACTTGCCATCCTAAAATTCAGCAACACCAACACCGAACTATTAAATTCAGATCTAGCAATGATTCGCGTCATTGAAGACCTTATAGACATCTTAATCTCAAAGTCTTTAATTAGTGTGAATGATCTTCCGCAGTCAGTTCAACTGAAATTGCTTGCACGCAAAAGCTACCGTAAAAATGGCAACTTCAACACTGGCTCATCTGACCTTATTAAACTCTAACCTCAATTTCGCTTTTCGCGCCAAGACCGATACTGAATCTGCGTACTACTCTTAGATGCATTAGAGGTCGTCTTCACTATCGTGCTTACACCCCCTGATTTGGCAGGAACGTTACTCAATCCAACGTAGATATTCCCTTTGTTATCAATCACGGGTGCAGTAGCAACCCCGCTCACAGGCGCAGAAATAATTGTTGATGCGCAACTATCTGTCAATTCAATCAACGTGCTCGTACCAGTACCACAGGTCAGTCCTGGCTTATAGGCTGAGAAATATACATTTTTATTATAAATCGCGGCGCGACCTACTATCTTTTGGTGATCATCAGCTGCGGTTGTCCCAGTTTTTGCCCAAACATCGGCATACCATGAGTTTTGGACAGCGCAACTGCTCGTGTTCACGTTGACAAACGAAGGAGCAGCAACAGTTAGGTTTGATAAAGTCAGTCCTGTGCCCGGGAAATCAGCATCCTGCACCCCATAGATGCGATTATTAATGGCTAGGTTACGACGCTGTAGATGGGTAATGTCCCCTGTACCAAAATAATTAAACACTCTATTCACCGTGCCTGTTGTGCCAGCGATCGTGCCTTGAACTACGGTAGTCCCAAGCATATTAAAGCCATAACGATCATTTAATTGGGTTGCTTCCGTTTTAAAGGCTCTTATCAAGCCTAATGAATTCGTGTTGGCATCACTCAAGCTTTTCTTGGAAAGATTGAGTTTCCATAGCTGCCCTTGTAGGTCTGTAAAATAACCAATCCCACCATAATAAGTTGCTAGCGTCGTTCCATCGGATGAGACTACAGTGAGATGCGATGGCACACCATTTACAATATTATTGGAGCTTGCAGGATCAGAAGGAACAGCAATATTGCTTAGTATTTGGCCACCGGATGATGAAGGGCTGGCACTAGCATTAGAGTCGACATCTAGAATAAATACTTGGGCACCTGTGCCTGTGCTAGTTCCGCCAGCATACCCACCTCCAAACACGGCCACCCATTTTTGCTGAATACTTCCTTGTATGTATGGCAACAACATCAATACTGGCCTTGACCATGCATCGCCCAAGGTGGAGAAGTTAATATTGCTTGGTGCTGAGGCATAAGGATAAGAGGTTTTATTACCTGCGGCATCCCAATAGATCACAAGCTTATTGGTAGCATCATTTTGCACTGTAAATAGATGGGATGGCTTATCTGGATCCGTAATATCTAAGGCGTAATAACTTTTACCCCCATATCCCAACCCCCCCATTAAAATGGTTTTCCATTTACCTTCGGATACCGAATAAATATCCTTATAGGTGATCGGTCCATCGACATTAAATACTGTATTACTAGTTCCAAGTCCTGGACCAGTGCCTTTAATTGCGACCATTTCACGCAAATGACTTAATACGGAAGGCGGAATAAAAGCCCATCGTTCATTTAAATTTTCATCAAATGCATGCAACATTCCATCATTAGCGCCCACATAAAGTTGTTTACGTCTTGATGCGTTGCTTGTGATAAAACTCAAATAATTATTTTTTCCACGATAGTAAGCTTCAGTATTTGCAAGATTAACTGAATCGGTTGTATAAGCTGCGTTTGGAGGCCCCACCATCACCATTTCAGAGTGGAAAGTATCAGCCAACACGGAAGCCCTCACACTTGATGTAGTGCCTGTGCCTTCCCAGTATGCGTCTAGGCCACGCACAAAATTAATCAGGTCATTGGTTGCCGTTGTGGACACTGGTGAGCAATTGAACATTAAAAGTCCAAGCGAAGTGCTATTGCTCAAACTAAAGTTATTATAATTAGCATCACTTGCGATCCCTCCTGATAAACAAGCTGGATCTTTACCTATGGTCCATATGGATCGTCCGCCACTGCTATAGGGCATATTCACTGTAGCACTTCTCGTTTGCAGTAAAGTAGATGCGCTAATTGGTGATGCTGAAAGTATATTGCCGTTAGAGTCTAAGCCGTAACGCTTAATATCTCCTGGCCATTGAGTGTAGCCTCTGTATTGAAAGGTTGCTTGATAGAGATAGGATCCTGACAACAAAGGAGGGGCATAGGTCTGTATATAAGTGGGATCCGTTTTAATGCCTGCAGGCAAAATAGCTGTTTTAGGAGGGATGGTTGGTGGGATTGAGGTCCCACTGACACCTTTAAAACCAAAGGCATACGGATAGTTAAAAGTGCCAGTGACTAAGTTATTATTAGAAGACTCTCCCATCGAATAAACCTCAGCCCCCACTAACTTAAGCGCCCCTAAAAGTCCTGTTCCAGAAGAAGCTGAACCTACAGTAGATGCAGCCCCGTAATAGATCATAAAACTCACCGACTCACCACAACCTAAATCCCCAAACGCAAAACTAAGCGAAGCTCCATGGTTAGTTGGGCCATTTCTCGAATAATCAACATTTTTAGTATTGGTATTTACCCAGTAGTCATTGGTGACTAATGGATCTGGATTTCCAAAACCATTGTCTCCAGCGTAAATCACGTGGGGAAGTGCTGAGGCAAGGGAAGATGCAACTCCGCTATTAGTAACAAATGCATTGCTTAAGCCATTTGGGGGCGCATCCCAGTCCATGACGCGACGATATCGAATGTCAGTTAAAGAACCTCCCGAAATATTACTAATCGTCACCACCCCCTGAAACAACTGGTCAGGCGCTTCTAAAGAGGGGCCATAACGTTGATTGACTTCTAGCATGGGGTTGCCCTTAGAATCCATAATCCATACCGTAGATAAAATACTCGTGGTATCCACCACAAAGTTCTTCACCTGGACATTCACGATGCCTTGATTACTATTACAATTTGAAAACTTGACCTGTGCATGGCCTGATGTTGGCGTGCCATAACCATCATTGGCACTGACCCCCCAACCCTCACAAGGCCACCCTGGTGAGGTCGCATCCGCCCATCCCGCTGGATAGGTTTGGCCATTCGAATCTTTCCAACTATTGGCCCAATAATAAGCGATCCCCATACTTCCGCTGGCTCCGTTAGTCGTCAGGTTAGTCCCAGCATTGAGATGCCCTTCTGGATTAATCCCTAAGGCAATTTTTCTATTTCCAACATAGGTTGAATTGTAAATAATGCCGTAGGCAGGATAGGTAGAGGCAGCTAGGGAAGCTAATGGAATCAGGCAGACAAACACTACCCTCAGCATCATAATAAGCAAAGCGGGAAGATTAAACGTTGATGTCATGCCAGTATTTTTCATGGGATATAATCGAGCACAATCTCCAACAATGATCTACTAGAATTAGAGTTCCAATACTTACTATTGATTGTTCCATCTGAATTATATTGCACATTAAAATTCCCGTCTGCGGTAATTTTGACGGTATAAGAAAGATTAGAACAATTGTCACACGTCCCAATTTCTTTGCCAACGCCAGTAATGCTAGTCGCAGCGACTTTTTGGATTACACATGATTTAAATCCACCCCGACCAGCCATGTTTTTAAATTCGCTACTCCTATTATCTGCAACCCCTGTGGGTGCTGTATCCGTCAATAGATTATGTTGGTAAAGGGGTCCTTTCGAGGGATCTGCCAAATCGAACGCAGACCCGACACCAGTCACCCAATTAATCCCATCATTTGTTTTCAACCAATCAGTTGCTTGATCTACACAAGTTTCGGCAGCGTTAATGGCTTGAGGCTTCAATGACACGGCGTTGGATAAATCAACATAAGCTGATCCCATATAGGCAATACCAGCGGCCATCAACATCAAGACTAATAGCAATAGCAGTGTCACGATTAAAGCAAATCCTGACTCGCCATAACGCATTCTTGAAGAATTATGGGACCAAGGATACATTCTTAACCCTTGCTATAAAGTTAAAATTCTTTGAAACAGAAATTGTCGTTCCTTCTATTTTATTTGGCGAACCAATTTGCAAATTAATTTGGACAGCTTGAAAAATTCCTGAAAAAGTCCCAGTGGTCTTAGCGCTCAAACCTGTCACAGTAAAATTATTAATCCAATCCAAAATAGGTTGCCCCTTAGAGGTTCCTGAATATTTTGACGTCGAAGAGCTTAAATTGCATCCTGATGCGGGGTTATTACAAACACGCCAATCACGCATCAATCTATTACGGGTCAACCCAGTAGTACTCGAAGTGTATGGCTCTAGAGAGTAATGGATCAATGCACGATAGAGGCTATTACTCGCATCGTAGTCATCATAGACCAGTACAAGGTCACTTGAAGAGATGACGACCGCTTGGGCTGCTTGCATCGTATTAGGGGATTGATAATCCTTATAACCCGCCATACGAATATCTGACTGCATCAAATCTACGACCCTCAGTGCATTTCGGTCGACCGATGTTTGAGCATTGAGTAACTGCTGCTGTCTTGCTAAGAGGGTATAGCCCGCATAAGAACCTGCAATCACAATTGAACTGACAGCCAGTGCGACCATCAACTCGATAAAAGTATATCCCTCATCGGCTCTAGGCAGGCCCTGCCTAATAATCCTCATGGTCTAATTTTCCGAGTATAGAAACTTTTAACACCGCCACCTTCAGTGGCCAGCGTTATATTCACAATGAGATTCGTCGAGTCAAGCAACACATCGACCTGACGAACTTCTTGACCCGATTTTGAATTGAATGCCCCCACCGTATTATTTAAATCCAAGCACCAAGACTGCCTAACATCCGTTGCAGGATAATTACAGGTTGCGAGACTACCTGTGTAATTAGTTGGCGTAACAAAGGGGTTCATAATATCTGTAGTGGATCGTTTACTTTCATTTGCGATTGTCTGGGAGATTCTATCTGCCATCAGATTGAGATACATTTTTTTCTCAGATGAAACGATCGCCTGCTGTGAAATTGTAAAAAAGAAATAAAGCCCACTAAATCCAATGGTAAAGATCAGCATAGAAACAAGCGCCTCCACCATCGTGAAGCCCTGCATTTTTTTGCAAGAAACCCTGC
>CAJBIA010000031.1 GCA_903953055.1 uncultured Methylophilaceae bacterium | reverse complement strand
TTTACGAATGAATTTACCTCGGCCGTCAAACTTTTCTGATTGCGTAATGGGATTGAAAATTCTAAACCAAGGTTGTGCGTCACAGCCAGTAGAGGCGGCCCATTGCCATCCGCCATTATTGGCACTGAGATCAAAATCAATGAGTTTTTCTGCAAAGTAGCGTTCACCTTTGCGCCAGTCTATGAGTAGATCTTTGACTAAAAAGCTTGCGACCACCATCCGTAATCGGTTGTGCATGTAACCGGTTTGGTTGAGTTGTCGCATGGCAGCATCGATCAGTGGGTAACCTGTTTTGCCAGTACACCAAGCCTCAAAAAGTGCTTCGTCATTTGGGAAGGGCAGTGCATCAAACTCCGGCTTATAGGCTTTTCCATGGGCCAGTCTTGGGTGGTGATCTAAAATTTGAAAGTAAAAATCCCGCCAAATGAGTTCATTAAGCCAGGTTTCCGCCCCCGCCCCGCCCATGTTTTTTGCAGTTCTAGCCAGATGTCGAATAGATACGGTGCCAAATCGTAAATGGACCGAAAGATAAGATGGCCCTTTAACGGCAGGAAAGTTGCGCGCTTCCTGATATTGCTGAATACGGCCTTTGAAATCTTCAAAAAGTTGCAACCCCCCCGACATACCGGTGGGCAATTTCATTTGGCTTAAATTGCTAGGCGTAAACCCAAGATCAGCAAGGCTTGGGATCGGCGGGGCTTGATGTTTCGCTAAATGTTGGAGGTATTGATCCGCCGGGTAGGCCTGCAACAAGACATCATCCAATTTTTTGAGGTGCGCGTTTTTATAAGGCGTAAATACCCCGTAAGGCTTACCTTGCTGTGTCAGTATTTCGTCTTTTTCAAATAAGACTTGATCTTTAAATTGATGAAAAGCGATGTTTTGTTGCGCTAGTTTTTCAGCCACATCCGCATCCCGGGCAACGGCATTGGGTTCGTAATCGCGATTGCTAAAAACGGCTTCAACGCCAAGATTAAGGGCCTCTTTGACAATGACTTCTTTTGCTGAACCTGTGGCGACAATCAGGTCACCCCCATGCCCTTGTAGGGCCGCTTTCAGTTCTTTTAGGCATTCCCAGATAAACTCAACGCGTCTATCGGCCTTTTCCTGAAGTTGATCAAGAATGTCGGTATCGAATACAAAAAGACAGAACACCTGTTCGGAGCTTTTAAGCGCCTCATAAAGTGCGGCATGGTCATAATCGCGTAAATCTCGGCGAAACCATACTAAGGATTTGGTGAAGTGGTGCATGGTAGGATTAGAGACGAGATTTTTTCTCGTATTATTCTCGATGGTAGGGATGATGATTTATGACTGACCAGGCGCGATAAAGTTGCTCGGCGAGCACAACACGGACCATTCCGTGGGGCAATGTCAGCTTAGATAGGCTCCAAAGCCAATTGGCATTGGTTTTGATCTCTGGATGCAGTCCATCTGCGCCGCCAACAATGAGGCAGACATCTCGGCCATTTCCTAACCAATCCGTCATGCGTTCAGCCAGTTGTAAGGTAGTGACTTCGGCGCCCCGCTCATCAAGAGCAATGACGTAATCTTTTCCACAAGCCTCTAAAATACGCTTGGCTTCTGCCTCTTGAACGACGGTGGAGTTTTTACCTGCAGCACGCTTATCAGGTTTAATTTCGACGATTTCAACACTGGCTTCGCGGGGCATGCGTTTGATGTATTCAGCGCAAGCTTGCTCCACCCATGTTGGCATTTTGTGACCAACGCTGATGATGCGTATTTTCATGGCGGTGCTTACTGGGCGTGCTGGGGCTTAAGGGGCTTTTGTATCGTTCGTGATGTGACGATTACCTTCGGCTGCACCCCATAGCTGCTCGAGGTTATAGTATGCGCGTGTGGCGGGCAGCATGATGTGAACAATAATGTCGCCCAAATCCACCAATACCCATTCACCCTCGCGTTCGCCTTCAGTGCCGCGCGCTTCTACCCCAAGTTCTTTTAATTTTTCTCTGACATTGTTTGCCATCGCTTTTGTTTGGCGGCTTGAACTGGCGTTGGCAACAATCATGTAGCTCGCCATCGAGGTCAGTTTACGCACATCCATCACCGTGATGTCATAGCCTTTAATATCTTCAAGCGCGTCGACCACGGCTTGTTTCATCACTTCTAAATCCATAGGATTACTTTCTTGTATTGATTGTCTAGCAAGGATCAAGTTTAAGGCGATTAAGCCGCTTGTACTGGGATGTCACGACGTTGATCGATGATACGGTTATCTTGGTCAACGTACACTAATTGTGGCTTGAATTTCTCTAGTTCTAGTTCGCTATAGTTGGCATAGCTTGCAATGATCAGTAAATTGCCTGGCTCAGCTTTACGAGCGGCCGCGCCGTTCACGGAAATGATCCCGGAACCGCGTTGGGCACGAATGGCATAAGTGGTGAAGCGCTCACCATTGCTGATGTTGTAGATATCAATTTGTTGATACTCATAGATATCAGCCGCATCAAGCAAGTTTTCATCAATTGCACATGAGCCCTCATAGTCCAGCTCCGAATGCGTACAGCGCACTCGATGGAGTTTGGATTTGAGCATGGTTCTTTGCATGGATTTCCTATGTATTCAATTGAAAAGCTTGCACATTATAATCGCTTAGTGTCGGACGCGCAAAAATACAGAAACTTGCTATTTTCCCATGCCGAACAAGCGATTAAGCAGGAAGCGTGAACTCAATATTATCAATTAAACGGGTGTTCCCTTGCCGCGCCGCACCAAGCACAACTAGTTTTCGGTCGCTAGAGGCCGCTGGCTGCATGGACGCTGCTGATCTTATAGAGATGTAATCCACAATCCAGCCAAGCTGCGTTAAAAATTGGGTGGTTTGAGTTTCTAATACAGAAAAATCAGTACGGCCTTGTTTGATGGCATCAACGAGTAAGCCTAATGCACGATATAAACGTGGCGCTTCTAGCCTTTGGGCTGGGGTTAAATAGCCATTACGTGAACTCATGGCCAGTCCATCAGATTCGCGTTTAGTATCGCCGGCAATAATTTCAATCGGTAAATTTAACGCTTTGACCATGTCTTGAATAATGAATAGCTGCTGAAAGTCTTTTTTCCCAAAGATCGCAATTTTGGTTTTTGCGCCATTAAAAAAGACCAAATTGAATAATTTTAGGACCACCGTCGCAACCCCAGAAAAGTGGCCAGGCCTCACTTCCCCACATAATTCATTGGCAAGCTTCGGTAAATTAATGGTGATATTTTGATGGGTGGCATTCGTCTCCACATCAAAATCAGGATAAATCTCTTGCTCGCTAGGCGTGAAAACCACATCAGCGCCAGCCGCTCTTAGCTTTTCTAAGTCGTCGTCTAAGGTGCGAGGATATTGGCTGAGATCCTCATTTTGACCAAACTGAAGAGGGTTCACAAAAATACTGACCACCACACAGGCATTCTTGCTTTTAGCGAGTTCCACCAATTGGATATGACCCGCATGCAAATTGCCCATGGTGGGAACAAAGGCGATGGCGCTTTGGTTTTCTAATGCTTGAGATAGCGCTTGGGCGGTGTTGACGATTTGCATGAAAACTAATAACTATGTTCAGCGCTAGGAAAGGTTTTATTTTTGACCGCTTGCACGTAGGCTTTTACCGCGCCTTGGATGCTACGCTCATCTTGAAGAAAATTTTTAGTGAAGCGTGGGGATTTAAAATCCTCAGGCGCTTTATTAGCGACCCCTGTATAAATCCCAAGTAAGTCTTGCAAGACCAGGACTTGCCCCGTGCAATCAATGCCAGCCCCAATGCCTATCGTCGGGGTGCTAATGGAGGCTGTGATGGTTTTTGCAAGGGCGGCGGGCACCATTTCAAGTAATACAAAAGTGACTCCAACCTTGCTCATCGCAATGGCATCTTGCAAAATGGATTGCGCCCCTTCATCCGTTTTTCCTTGTATGCGATATCCCCCAAATTTATTCACGGACTGAGGGGTAAAGCCTAAGTGGGCACACACAGGAACGCCTTGTTTGATCAGATATTCTGCGGTATTAACGATCTCGCCGCCGCCCTCAATCTTAACGATGTCTGCCCCTGCTGCAATCAGTCTTTTGGCATTTGCTAGTGCGGTTTCTTTTTCATGTTCGTAGCTGCCTACTGGCATGTCGGTCATGATGCAGCAATCTTTGGCACCTGCTACGACGGACCTTGTGTGGTATTCCATGTCCTGCATCGTAACATTTAAAGTGTTTTCCGAGCCTTGTAAAACCATGCCAAGAGAGTCGCCCACTAGAAGCACATCGATGCCAGCAGCCACGCTGAGCTTGGCAAATGTTGAGTCATAACAAGTCAACATGGCGATTTTTTCATCGCGTGCAATGAGGCTTTGAAGTTTTTCTAGCGACATTCCATTAATCCCAGTTGGGATTGAAGAATTCTCGACGGCTTTGCACTTGCATGATCCGCTCAACGAGTAAATCTAGTGCTTCTTCACTGGTCGTGATATCAATTTTTTCGTTATTCACGATTAACAAAGGGGAGGTATCGTAAACATGGAAAAACTCACTATAAGCTTCCGAGAGGCGCGTGAGATATTCCCGAGAAATCTCTTGCTCGTAACTAATGTTTCGTTGCTCGACCCGATCGATCAATGCTTCTACAGGCGTTTGTAGATAAATGACCAAGTCTGGCTTTGTCACATGCACATGCATGCTTTGATAAATTTGGCGATAGAGTGAAAACTCTTCATCATTCAAAGTCAGGCGTGCAAAGATGGGATCTTTTTCTAAAAAGAAATCCGCAATCGTGGCATCGCCAAAAATGTCATGCTGGTTCAAGTCACGGATTTGATTGCCGCGTTGATATAAAAAGAACAGCTGGGTAGGGAGTGCGTAACGTTCAGGGTCTTGATAAAACCTGGCTAAAAATGGATTGGCCTCAGCTTTTTCCAGCAATAAATTCACAGGAAATCGCTCGGACAGTTTGCGAGCAAGGGTGGTCTTCCCACTTCCAATGGGACCTTCAATCACAATGTATGGAAATTTTTCAGTAATACTCTTTTTAGCACTCATCACGTTTTGCTTATTCGCTTTAAAAAATTAAAGTTTGCAGACGTCTTGATTATCGCATTTTGCAGCAAGTCCGTCAGCGTATCCATTATTACCAATCTTAATGTTTGGTGCAATTTCTGCCAGTGGCAGCATGACAAACCCTCTTTCACACATTCTAGGGTGAGGCAATGTCAGCGTCTCGGTGTTCATGATCACATCATCATAAAGCAAGAGGTCTAAATCAAGCACCCTCGGCGCATTGGGAAACGGACGTTCCCTTCCATGCATGGTTTCGATATTCAACAGCGTTTGCAGTAATGCTAATGGCGCAAGTGTCGTGCTTATTTCGGCCACCGCATTGATAAAATCCGGTTGATTGTCATAGCCAACAGGCGCTGTTTGATAAAGCGATGAGGCTTTAATGAGTTGGATATCAGGCGTATTCGCAATGCGCTGCAGTGCAGCGTTGATTTGTTCTTGAGGGTTTTGCAGATTGCTGCCTAGCGCGATAAAAGCTCGATGCATGTTTATGCGGTAGGTTTTCTTCTACGACGACGGCGCGTTCTTGGTTCGGCATTGTTGCTTGGCGGCACATTCTTTAATAGATTTAAACGCTCTTCAGGATGCGTTTCTGCAAACTTCGTCCACCATTCGCCTAGCTCCATCTCCACTTCGCCAGATTCACAACGTAGTAATAGGAAGTCATAAGCGGCCCGGAAGCGAGGATGTTCAAGTAAGCCAAAAGGACGTTTGCCCACACGCATTTCAAAACGCGGTTGTAAGCCCCAGATTTCTTTCATGGTGACGCTATAACGTTTATGAATGGCAAGCTTCTCTGCTTGAATGTCAGTCACTTCCGTCATGGCCATATGTAGCGCAGGGATGGGGCGGTTGCCTTGTTTTTGATAGCGTTGCCAAGCCACCAACACCTCATGCCAAAGCAGCGTTGCGAAGAGAAAGCCTGGAGAAACTGGCTTTTCAGCAAGTACGCGGGCGTCAGTATTTTTTAGCGCGAGATTTACAAATTTAGCGCCTATGGGCTGTTCAAGCACCACGTCTAGTAATGGGAGCA
Organism: uncultured Methylophilaceae bacterium; assembly: GCA_903953055.1. GTDB lineage: Bacteria > Pseudomonadota > Gammaproteobacteria > Burkholderiales > Methylophilaceae > Methylopumilus_A. Next base: position 1,871 of record CAJBIA010000031.1, on the reverse strand, counting down.
ATCCGTGATGCAATCCATGTTTACGGAGCTGGACTGCACTTTGAATCGCATGGCCAGATAAAAACAGTTTAAGCATTTCATCAAATAGACGTGACGGTGGGACGTCGCTTAAGAGTTCTGCTAATTTAGGGATAGGAGTCTCCGTCGCTGGATCTATTTTTAATCCTAGCTTGGCGGAAAGTCTGACGGCGCGAAGCATCCTAACAGGATCCTCACGATAGCGCGTAACTGGGTCGCCGATCATTTTCAAGATGCCGGCTTGAATATCAGCTACGCCGTTATGAAAGTCCAAAATGTCTTCGGTGGCTGGGTCGTAATATAGAGCGTTAGCCGTGAAGTCGCGGCGGACGGCATCTTCTTCTTGATTCCCGAAAACATTGTCGCGCAAAATTCTTCCTGAATCAGCGACTTGATTATCGGCCGTATCGCCTAAGTGACTGCCTCTAAACGTGGAAACTTCGATGGTTTCATCACCAAATATGACATGAACAAGTCTAAAGCGGCGGCCAATAATGCGAGAACGACGAAAAATTCGATTGACTTGTTCTGGGGTGGCATCGGTTGCGATGTCGAAATCTTTAGGGCGTCTTTTTAAAAGCAAATCCCTGACTGCGCCGCCCACAACATAAGCTTCGAATCCCGCTTTTTGTAAACCTTCGGTTGTTTTGACTGCTGCATTGCTGAGCAATCGACGGTCTATGCCATGAGTGTTGTTGGAGATACTTTTAGCGCCGGTGTCTGCACGTTTTTTTGTGCGGCCATTTGGCTGGGTTGTTTCATGCTTGGCGGGTTTGTCTTTTTTTGAAAATACCCGCTGCAGTAATTTTTTAATCATTCAGTTTTGAAGTTCGGTTGTGCTTAATTTAAGCCTTATTATGCCATAAGACGTCAGTCACGTTAGACGCGTGGTTGATGCTGCGGCACATCACAAATAATAAATCTGATAAACGGTTAATGTATTGCAATGAAATCACTGTCACCGTCTCATCGCGGTTAAGTTTGATCATTGACCGTTCAGCTCGGCGGCAAACTGTCCGAGCTAAATGGCAATAAGCCGATGCTCGCGTCCCCCCCGGCAATATAAATTCCTTCAATGATTCTAGGGTTTCATTGAGTTCATCCAATACATTTTCAAGCGAGGTAACACGTTCTGTTTTGAGCATCGTGTACCCAGGAATGCAGATTTCGCCGCCCACATCAAACAAGTCATGTTGCACATCATCCAGTGTAGTTCGAATGAGTTCGGGGAGTGGTTCGGTGAGTAATATGCCAATCACCGCATTTAACTCATCAACATCCCCCAAGGCATCAATCCGAAGGCTGTCTTTGTTGACGCGAGATCCATCGCCAAGGCCTGTTGTGCCGGTATCGCCTGTTCGTGTATATATTTTAGTGAGCCTGTTTGCCATTTTATGATCCTAAGTGCTTTTTTATTTACCTCATATTGTAACTGATGCTGATGATAGAAAATGACATTCTGGTGTGAGTTCGGCTAAACTCTATCGCATGCAAATTAAGTTTAATTCACTTGATGCCCCGGTTGGAGTCTTTGATTCTGGCGTTGGCGGTCTTTCTGTTCTCCAACACATTCGTGAGATGATGCCTCATGAAAACCTGATTTATGTCGCCGATTCTAAATATGCCCCCTATGGCAATCAAACCCCAGAATTCATTCAAGCGCGCAGCTTAAAACTTGCTGAATTTTTAATTAATCAAGGCGTTAAGGCGCTCGTTGTCGCATGCAATACTGCAACTGCCGCCGCCGTTGCTGGCTTGCGTGAGCGCTACCCTGATTTGCTGATTCTCGGGATGGAACCGGCGGTTAAGCCTGCGGTTGCTGCCACAAAATCAGGGGTCATCGGCGTACTTGC
>CAJBIA010000030.1 GCA_903953055.1 uncultured Methylophilaceae bacterium | reverse complement strand
GATGCGAATGTCATCAATCAAAGCGGATTTGAGAGTGTTAACCTCCATACCACCGGTAATATCTCCAATACTACGGCGCTCAATTTAGCGCAAGGTAGCAAGCTCACCTTAAATGGACAGGCAGTGAGTATCGGCAGTGATATTGTGGCTCGAGGCGGCGCTATTACCTTACTCGGCACCAGCGTGAATGTTGGGAATAGTGTCAAGCTAGATGTTTCAGGTAATTGGACCAATGATTACATTAACCCTGCTTCAGCCGCTGGGCGTGTGCTCAGCAAGGGGGGCAGTGTAACCCTCACTTCGCTAGGCTCGGTTGCTTTAGGGACTGGCAGCCTAGTCGATGTCTCAGGCGGTGGTTGGCTGAGCGGCGCGGGTAAATTAAGTAATGGCGATGCTGGTAGCATTTCGATTGCGGCGAATGTGATGACAAATGCCAACGGCGCTGTCGTTGGCGGCGTTTCAAGTCCGACCGAATTAGCCCCGGTGCTGGGTGGAGAGCTGCGTGGTTATGCCTTAGGCGTTGGCGGTAGTTTAAGCGTGACGGCACCCTTTGTCACCATCGGCGCTAGTGGGATTGGGGATAGTCGCGAGCTGTGGTTGACCCCGAGCTTCTTCCAAAACGGTGGCTTTACCAGCTATAGCCTTACCGGCCGAGATGGGGTGTTAGTCAAATCTGGCGCACAAGTCGATGTCATCGCAAAAAACTATCTACTCAATCGACAATATGTCCTCGCTGCAACCGGTCGCCATGTGGCTGACTTTGCAAGCGTGAGTTTATTACCTGATTATCAACGTAGCTCAACGCGCTTAAGTTTAAGTAGCCAAGCCTTAGATCAGTCGGTCATTTTTAGTACCGTCCCAGCTTTTGCCCAAAGCGGCATTAGCGCGGGGAGCGTTGTGGTGCAAACCGGGGCGCGTTTACAGGTGGATGCGCACGGCAATCGGACTGATAGTAGCGGCAACCTCATTGCGCCTGCCATTACCTTATCGGCATGGGATCGCCCTTCGACGGACTATCTAAGCAATGGGGCGCTGGTTTATGTCGACGGTATCCTTAAAGCCAGTGGCGGCGCCATTAGCTTGACCATGAATGGGGATCCAACCCTTACTACTGACAATGATTTTAATGCATCACAAGCGATTTGGTTAGGCAGTCACGCCCAGCTAGTCGCTGCTGGTTATGGCCAACTAGTTCCGAATAGCACAGGCCTACGAAGCGGCACGGTTTACGATGGTGGCACGATCACACTGAATGCTAAAAAAGGCTTTATCGTGGCTGAGGCAGGTTCAGTGATTGATGTCTCTGGCGGCAGTGCAACTTTAGATATTTTAAATCGCCCCACAGTAGTTGCCAGCAATGGTGGGACGGTCAATTTACAAGCTCGCGAAGGCATGCTCCTTGATGCGAGCTTTAAAGCCAGTTCCCTAAGCGCGCTGGGTGGTCAATTGAACGTTGACCTGGGTCGAGGCGCGGTCACTGGACTGGGCTTGGTTTCTGCACAAAATGATGCCCATTATCCTGGGTATAGTGCCGTGGATACCAATAACCACGACAATGTTTTACCGAATCAAAAG
>CAJBIA010000029.1 GCA_903953055.1 uncultured Methylophilaceae bacterium | reverse complement strand
ATATGACTTGGCGCTAGACCAGTATAATCAAGTATTAAAAATTGATTCTAGTCATAAAGGTGCACTTAGCAATCAAGCAAACTTGTTACAACAGCTTAATCGTCACGCTGAAGCAATCAATGTTTATCAAGAGTTATTAGCGCTTGATGAGGATTATGATTGGGCGCTTGGTGGCCTCGTGTACTCCAAATTGAATTGTTGTGATTGGAAGGGTTTGTCCGAATCAATAAGGAAGATTATTTCTAAGCTTGATGATGATAAAAGTGTCATTAAGCCTTTCGATTTTCTTGCAATTTCTAGTGAGATGAAGCTTCAGCTTATGTGCGCAAAGCATTTTGCCACTTACCAACATCCAAGTCGATTTACCAACAATGAAAAAAAGATGATTAATGTAGACAAAATCCGTGTTGCCTACATATCAGCAGATTTTCGGCAACATCCAGTTTCTCAACTGTTAGTTGAAGTGATAGAAATGCACGATAGAAACAGGTTTGAGATTGTTGGAATCTCATTTGGGGCGGATGATGGAAGTGCTATAAGAGCTCGATTGATTAGAGCTTTTGATCAATTCCACGATGTTGGAGCGTTTAGTGACCTGGATGTGGCTAACTTATTGCAAAGCTTGCAGGTAGACATTGCAATTGATTTGATGGGATACACCGCCGGATCACGAATGGGGATTTTTTCTCATCATTCAGTGCCAATTCAATCGGCTTTTTTGGGCTATCCAGGTACCACTGGCACTGATTATATGGATTACATTATTTCGGATAAGGTAGTGATACCAGCAAATGATTCGGAGTGGTTTTCCGAAAAAGTAGTGTATTTACCCAATACTTTTTTCCCGCACGATTCAAAAACACTTATTCCTTCGAATGGGGCTAAAAGATCCGATGAGGGATTGCCCGATAATGCCTTTGTGTTTTGTTGTTTTAATAACAATTACAAAATTAATCCTGAAATTTTTGATGTTTGGATGCGTATTCTTAATCAAACCAAGGGAAGCGTCTTGTGGCTATCTAGAGCAAATGAATTGGTTAAGGCCAACCTGATTAAAGAGGCTGAACTTAGGGGTGTTTCTAGAGAGAGGCTTATCTTTGCTCAACGCAAAGAGCGATTGGAGGATCATCTAGCTCGCCATCAATTGGCCGATTTGTTTTTAGATACGCTCCCATATAATGCACACACGACAACTAGTGATTCTCTGTGGGCTGGCTTGCCGGTGTTGACTTGCTTAGGGAGTACTTTTTCTGGACGTGTTGCGGCAAGCCTGCTTTACGCTATTGGATTAAATGAGTTGGTTGTTAATTCTTTGGATGAGTATGAGTCGATAGCAATTAGATTAGTTAATGAACCTGAATATTTATCGAATATTAAGCTCAGATTGTTAACAAATAGAGATAGACTCCCGATTTTCGATAATAAGCAATATACTGAAAACTTAGAAAAAGCATTTGTTGGTATGGTGGAATATTATTTAAACTAAAAAAAGTTTGTTCGTATTATTTAATCAAAACTACAACCTGTTTGGTAAAGAAGCTGAAGGCAATGTAT
>CAJBIA010000028.1 GCA_903953055.1 uncultured Methylophilaceae bacterium | reverse complement strand
TACCTGGCTGATCAAATGCAATAACTCGCTCTTCGCCAAGCAATGCATTAACTAATGTCGATTTACCTACATTTGGCCGGCCAACGATTGCAACCTTAGGGGTATCTTGTTCATTATATGGCGCTTCTGGTTCGGGCTCAGGGAAGGGTTCAAGAGCGAGCTCGACTAAATCACGCACACCTTCACCATGAGCTGATGATATTGACAGCGGGTCTCCGAGGCCTAACTCATGAAATTCAGCGCTAACAACAGCCCGTTGCATCCCTTCAGTTTTATTCACTGCAAGCAATACTGGACGCTGACTTTTTCGTAAACGACTCGCGATTACTTTATCTTGAGGGCTAACGCCTTGACGTCCATCCACAACAAAAATAATGACATCTGCCTCATCAATAGCCATCAAGGTTTGACGAGCCATTTCTTTCATAATGCCAGAATCGGCTGTCGGTTCGAAACCACCAGTATCAACAACCAAAAAAGGCTTGTCTCCGCCAACGCCACGCCCGTAGTGGCGATCACGAGTAAGACCAGGAAGGTCTGCTACTAACGCATCACGGCTTTTTGTTAATCTGTTAAAAAGGGTAGATTTGCCAACATTAGGTCGGCCTACGAGAACAATGGTCGGTAACATGACTTACTTGATTGAGATGGCGTAAATGCCACCCTTTCGATCTTGTGCGATGATGATACTAGAACCCACAGCAAGCATTTGAGGCATGATAGCTGCGGCATCATCCGTTTGGATCCTGGCAACAAAACTACCATCCTCTCTATTCAAGAAGTGGAGATAACCTTCAACATCACCGACAGCAATCAAATTGCCTATAGGCAAAGGTGCGGAAATCCGTCGTTGTTTGAGATCGCCCTGACGCCAAAATGTCTTACCTGTGCTGTAATCTAATGCATAGATAGAACTGACCGCATGTGAAACAAAAACCTTGGCCCCTTCAGCACTCAAGCCGGTATAACTTGAAATATCTCGTGACCAAGCTACCCTCCCGGTTGCACGATCGACAGCGGCCACTTTGCCTTGATAGGCAACCGCATAAACCAAACTTCCGTCAACGACGGGCAAGCTCGTAATATCAGCGATACGTTCGATTTCAGTAGCTCCTTTTGGTTGTGCGACCGAAACTTCCCAAATGACTTTGCCATCCTCAACGCGCAGCGCAATAAGTTTGCCGCCTGCAAAACCTGCATATGCAGCCCCTCCATCCAGCGCAACCCCTGCACTACTTCTTAAGGTTAGCGTTGGTGTAGCTCGCTCGTAAACCCATTTTCTTGAACCATCAGCCACATTTAAACCGTAAATTCGGCTATCTTCACAACGAACAACCAATACGTTGAAATCCACTTTTGGTGCACTTAATACTTGGCTACTTACTTTTGACTTCCATAGCAACTTTCCTGAGAAGTCATAGGCTAATACATAACCTTTGGCGGTACCTAAGAACAATAAATTTTCACCTAATCCAACGCCACCAGAAAGCCGCTCGCCAGTATTAATACGCCAAACTTGCTTGCCGTCGGCCACGGTTAATTTAACAATTTCACCATTTGCGCTTGCTGCGTAAACAAAACCATTCTCAGTGACCGCTGTAAAGTCATTATCATAACTTTCACCTAGATGAGCATTCCATAGCACCTTCACCGGAACCGTGGTTTTAATGTCATTTAAATCGGAAGGCGTTTCATTGCTCTCGCGTCCAAACAAGCGCTCTGACATATCTTCTTTTAGGTCAGTAATAGACGTACATGCGCTTAGCGCTATAGCACCAATTAGCAGTGCAATTTTAAGAAATCTCAACACTAGTTCCCCAACGCTTCTAGTTTATGTTGCGTGAACTTCAATAAATGGCCTTGTTGATCTAATTTCTCTGTGGCTTCTTTATAGGCTTTTTTAGCATCTGCAACTTTGCCCTGCGTTACAAACACATCGCCCTTAAGGTCAGCAAATAAACCATCAAAACCTATCGAGTGTTTTTCATTCAATGTTTTTAGTGCGCCATCATAATCTTTATCTTGCACTTGCAATGAAGCAAGCTCAAGTAGCGCCATAGACTGAATAGCATCTTCTTTCGCATTTTTCGCAGCCCATTCTAGTTGTGCTTTTGCACTTTTAGTTTCGTTCGCTTGAAAATTTGCTTTTGCAGCAGTTAAAGCTGCTCTTCCAGCGTATGGAGTGCTTGAGTATTTGTCCATTAAATCGGCAGATAACATCTGAATTGCCTTCAAATTTTTAGCCTCAGTAATATCAAGTTTGACTAGGTTTTCATATTGCGTCGATGCTTTCATCGCCTGTTGGTTTTGATAATAATGCCATCCTTGGTAACCTAAATAACTCGCGACCAGAACAGTGACCAATGTCACCACTTTTTTACCGTGCAGCGCCCACCAAGCCTTAAACTCGTCTAACTGCTCTTGTTCTTCTAAATCGTATGCCATGCTAATTTCCTAACTCGCTACTGTTAATCAAACACTTCTATCTTTTTTAAATGAATCTATGCCGCTTGTCTTTTCTGACCCGGAATAGCTTCTAACAAATTCTGCGTATATTCTTGTTTGGGAGATTCATAGACTTCTTGAATACTTCCCTTTTCTACTACCTTACCTTGGTGCATGACGACTATCTCATCTGCAATATGACGGACGACCCGTAAATCGTGGCTGATAAAGATGTAACTCAATGACATCTCTTTTTGCAACTCTTTAAGTAACAACAGTATCTGGGCCTGTATCGAAACATCTAGCGCAGATACTGGCTCATCACACACGACCACTTTGGGCGACAAAACCAACGCACGCGCTATCCCTATTCGCTGTCTTTGCCCACCAGAAAACTCATGTGGGTATTTTTTCATGTCCGATTCAGAGAGCCCAACACGTTTCAGCATTTTTAATGCTTTTTCATAACGTTCGTCTTTATTACCCAAGCCGTGAATGAGCAGGCCTTCCTCTACAATCTCACCCACTTGCATTCTTGGGTTTAATGAGGCAAAAGGATCCTGAAAAATCATCTGCAAATGACGACGCTGACGTCTTAATTCATTTGAAGGCAAATCAGCCAAATCACGACCTTGAAAAAAAACTGAACCACCATCCAAGGGTTGCAATTGTAACAGACATCTCGCCAACGTGGATTTGCCACTGCCAGATTCCCCTACCACTGCAAGCGTGCTAGCGTGACGAAGCTCGATACTGACATTATCCAAAGCTTTAATCTGCGTCGTACCAAAACCGAAGCGGCCAGATCGCTGTGTATAGAATTTATTAAGATCGCGCGCTTTGAGGATGAACTCACTCATGCTGGCACCTCCAATTCATTGAGCCAAGCGTAATCAATCGGCTTAAGCGGCTTCTTGCCGGCAACATCTGGCACACAGTCCAACAAGGCTTTGGTATAAGGATGTTGAGGATGATTAAGCACTTGATCGACCGATCCCGCTTCAACGACACTTCCTCGGAACATGACTACAACGTCGTCTGCAACGTCAGACACAACGCCAAAATCATGGGTAATCAGCAACATGCCCATATTCATGCTTGTTTTAAGGCCATCTAGCAGACTTAATATTTGGGACTGAACTGTCACATCTAAAGCCGTTGTTGGTTCATCGGCGATTAACATTAAAGGCTGACAAGCAATACTCATCGCAATCATCACACGTTGCCGCTGACCTCCAGAAAGCTCGTCTGGGTAACTACCTGCACGATTTGCAGGAATACCAACCTGCTCTAATAACTCGCTTACCTTAGCTTTTAATACATCTCCTTTGTAACCAAGATGCACGGTCAGCGGTTCCCCAATTTGAAAACCGATGGTTAGCACTGGATTGAGAGAAGTCATCGGTTCTTGAAAAATCATACCGATTTGCCGTCCACGAATTTTACGCATGTCCTCAGAACTAAGGCTTGCCAAATCCTTGCCTTGAAATAAAACACGACCATGGGTGCGGACTAATTGTTTCGATAGCAATCCCATCACAGATAGTGCTGTTAAGCTTTTACCACTACCTGACTCCCCAACCACGCAAGTTGTTCTTCCCGGCTCAATTGATAAAGAAACCATATTTACCAACTTGCGATCTAGCGCATTGGTCGTCGCAACAGTTAATTCTTCAATGGTAAGGAGTTTAGACATAAAAAGTTAATTGGCTTTTAATAAATTAATGGCCTGAGACAAATCAACGCTGACCTGCTCTCCAGACCGGCTCATCGGTTTTACAGCAATTTGATTGGCTTGCACTTCATCATCTCCTAATATCAGTGCAAATCTTGCGCCGCTTCGGTCTGCTTTTTTCATTTGCGATTTAAAACTACCGCCCCCGGCGTGAGTCACGACAGAGAGGCCTGCATCACGCAATTGCTCAGCAATCTTAGCTACTGCAGCCTCTGCCAACTCTCCAACATTAACCATGTAACCATCAGGCTTTATTTCTGCGGTAACCCCATACTCTTGCATCAATAAAAATACACGCTCCAAACCAATGCCGAAACCACAAGCAGGGGTTACATCGCCGCCTAGACGCGCCACCAAGCTATCATAACGTCCACCACCAGCAATTGTCCCTTGGCTACCAAGCTTCGTTGTCACCCATTCGAATACCGTACGGTTGTAGTAATCTAAACCACGGACTAACCTTGGGTTAACTGTATAAGGAATATCAACGGCCTCTAATCTTTTACACAGACCATTAAAATGAGCACGAGTTTCATCCCCTAAATGATCAATCAATCTAGGAGCCCCCTCTATTAAGTTTTGCATGCGAGGATTTTTGCTATCCAAAATACGTAATGGATTGCTATGTAAACGTCGTTTTGCATCCTCATCGAGCTGATCACCATGTTGCTCAAAATAAGCAATCAAGGATTGTCTGTATTCAGCACGCTCCTCAGCATCTCCGATGCTATTAAGGTGAAGTTCAACATCTGAGATGCCAAGCGCATTCCACAAACGGGCCAATAAAATAATTTGTTCGGCGTCCACATCTGGGCCATCAAAGCCAAACGCCTCTACACCAATTTGATGGAATTGACGTTGACGACCTTTTTGGACGTTTTCATGCCTAAACATAGGACCTGTATACCAAAGTCTTTGTGGGCCATTGTAGGTAAGACTATGCTCAACTACTGCACGAACACAACCTGCTGTTCCTTCTGGGCGCAGCGTTAATTTATCGCCATTTAAGGCGTCCTCCCAACTGTACATCTCTTTCTCAACAATATCGGTATGTTCTCCAACGCTTCGAATAAACAAGTCTGTTGATTCAACGATAGGCATACGAATATTGTTATAACCATATTGAGAGAGCACTAAACGCGCCGCATCTTCAAGCTTCTGCCATAGAGGCGTGAGCTCAGGCAATATATCGTAAAACCCTTTAATGCTCTGAAATTTAGTATTTTTAGTTTGAACTGTCATAAGAACTTACAAGGTTAGAATTGGAATTGTTTTTGATTGAGTGCGAAGTTTTCCACCCTCAGCATAATTCTCTTGAACATATTGCTCAACAATCACTTGGAATTCCTGAGCAATTGCATCTCCTTTTAGGGTGACTGTTTTTTCACCGTCCACAAATACTGGGGCGACAGGAATTTCACCTGTACCTGGCAAACTAATTCCTATATTAGCCAGTTTAGATTCTCCTGGGCCGTTGACTACACAGCCCATGACAGCAACACTCATAGACTCAACGCCTGGATATTGCTTACGCCAAACAGGCATCTGTGCCCTTAAAAAACGTTGGATATCCTGTGCCAACTCTTGGAAATAGGTTGAGGTTGTTCTGCCACACCCCGGACAGGCAGTGACCAATGGAGTAAATGAACGAATTCCCATGGTTTGAAGGATCTCTTGGGATACGACCACCTCTTTAGTTCGTGACTCACCTGGTTCTGGTGTGAGGCTTACCCGAATCGTATCCCCTATCCCTTCTTGTAATAACAATGACAGCGCGGCGGTAGAGGCGACGATCCCTTTAGAGCCCATCCCAGCTTCCGTTAGTCCAAGATGCAAAGCGTAATCACAGCGTTTAGCTAAATCCCGATATACCGTCACCAAATCTTGCACATCACTTACTTTACAGGAGATTACGATTTTGTCACTTTTCAAACCAATAGATTCAGCTTGCTCTGCACTCTCTAGCGCTGACTGAATAAGGGCTTCACGCATTAAGGCATCAGAGGACAACGGTTGGGATGATTTAGCATTTTCATCCATCATTCGTGCCATTTTTTCTTGGTCCAAGCTGCCCCAATTAACGCCGATACGTACTGGCTTATCGTATTGAATGGCAGCTTCTATCATCGCCGAAAATTGTTCATCTCGCTTGCTACCTTTGCCTACGTTGCCAGGGTTAATTCGATACTTGGCCAGCGCGACAGCACAATCTGGATAAGCGCTAAGTAGCTTGTGACCGTTATAATGAAAATCCCCGACCAACGGCACAGTGCAGCCCATCGCATCTAATTGACCACGTATATTAGACACTTGCTCAGCAGCTTCTGCAGAGTTCACTGTGATGCGAACGATTTCCGAACCAGCCTGCCAAAGCTCTAGAATCTGATTAACAGTAGATTTAGCATCCGCAGTATCAGTATTAGTCATTGACTGAACCACGACAGGCGCATTTCCGCCAACAGCAATATTACCAATCATGACTTGCCTTGAGATTCGTCTAACGATAGGCGTTTTTGATACACTCATTAACGATCACCCAAGGTAATACGCGCCATATTGTTGAATGTATTGGCTGTTAAATCAACAGGTTGACCATTAAAAATAATCTGGGTAGCGCCAACATTCCCAATATGAAACTTCAAAGGGGGCACGCCTTCAACAAATTCATCAGTACCGGCTTTGGCTAATTTACTAAAAACCGTTTTACCTGTTTTATCTTGTACCGATATCCAAGAAGATCCTGTTAGCACAAGTTTGGCCCTGGCTGAATTAGCATTCAGGCTCTCCGATT
>CAJBIA010000027.1 GCA_903953055.1 uncultured Methylophilaceae bacterium | reverse complement strand
CCGAGAAGGGCGCACAGATAGTTCTGATACCCGAGGTTCGTGATTTGGTTCGGGCCGCAATAGCCGCTGTCGCCCGCGATGGTGCCATCAGGGTTCACGATCCTGATGTGGCTAAACCCCTTCGCAAGCGATTTTGATTTTGGGTTGCCCATTAAATCCTCCTAAATCGTATAAAAGGGGGGCATTTCAGCCCCCCGCCATAACTAATCCACTTGGTCAATAAGGTCCTGCCTGAACTGAGTTGGACGGTCGATGCCATACTTCTTCGCCTGTCGCTCAAGATACTCGCACTTATCCGCCTGTTCATCCGTCATCCCTGCGCCTCCCCAACCTTCATCTTTCAACATTCTGTGCGTGTCAGACCTGCCCCTGCTCTTGAGTTTACTGCGAATAATAATCGTCGGTGCCATCTATTAGCTCGTCAGGAATCCCTTATGGACAACGCTACCGGACTCGACTTCACCGTTAAGAGTCATAAGGGTAGCCGTCACTAGGGTCGCCGTTCCGAAGAAATTGTTGGCGACGATGCCCGTGCTTGTGCCGCCCGCGCTGTAGATATACTTCGCGTAACCCGCACTCGGAATCGGATGACCAAAAATGTTGTCTCTGATGATCGTCCTGAGACACCCGCCACTTGCGTTGATAACAACGTCGCCATAGGACGAACCGCCGCCCACTCCAAAGAACTCGTTGTTAGCAATCTCCGTGCCAACGGGGTCAGAGACGACCGAGTAGATGCCGACGCCGACATTGCATCGGTCAAAGTAGTTGTTGGCGACCGTGCAATACCATGCGCTCACCAAACACGCGGCCACTCCGTAAGTCGTGCCATTGGCCTGATTGAGTTTGCAGTTGTAAAGAACGCTACCGTAGGCCGTAGAGTCCAGGTCAACCCACGGTTGAGCCGTGACGCCGCCAGCCTTAATATGCAGGTTCTCGATGTCCGTATAGGGGCCAAGCACCTTCAAAACCGGCGTGTTGGTAACGGTCGCTGAACCCTGAATCGTGGTGATGTAGCCAGCCGAGCGAGGCCCGCGACCCGTCCCCGTGCCGATGATGGACAGACCATACTGCGCCGCCGTAGTAACAAGATTAGCCGCCGCCGTCGGAGCAAACCCGTTAGGGTCGCCGCCAACATAATCGGGAATCCTGGGCCTGACGTAAATCGTGGACCAAGTACCCGCCTTGGAAATGGCCGTGTCCAGATACTTACAGGCATCAAAAGGCTGTGTTCCCGTATTGGACGCTACACCATTGTCATAGTCCACAAAGATGTTCTTGCCGCCCCAAAAACCAACGTAGGGCGGTACTCCGCCACTAGCAGGAACCCCACCCATGCCGAAAATCATGTCAGGAATAACACTCATTTCATTCTCCTATGTAATCACTTGATTCATATGTATCCTCATTAGAATCAGTTAATTACATGCCTCACGTGTTTCCGATGTACAAAAGGCGAGGATCACCGAACCCTTACGAGAACGCCTGATGCCCAAGCACGATAGTATCGAGAGAGTTATCCGACGCATCCTTAGTCAGAATGTCGGGCTCGGCCAGGGTAAAGCACTTGATGTCATACCGCTGGTCGCCAACAGCCGCCAGGCCCCATGCCGTTGTCGAGGACAACCGGCGATAGGTGTAAGGCTCGAACCGGCCCTCCCAAAAGTTCATCGTGTTGGAAATTTCCCAAGGCTTTCCTGTAGAGCGATTCAGTTCCGTGATTCGCACCTTGAGGGCGGGGTGATGATAGAGAACCATACCCTTGGTGTTCACGAAGAAGATTGCGCCCTGGTCGTCCTTGAGCGTGTCAAAATACAACTCGCCGGCCGTCAAAGCCGCGAGGCTCAGGTCAGCCGACCCGAGGTTGGAATAGGTCGAGGGTGTGTCATCGAGGCAGGTGTGCGCGGCATAGCCGAGAACAAACGTATCATAGCCCACGTTGATTTCCCTGCCGCCCCGCGAAACAGATGCCGTCGGGGAATTGAAGAGCCGCGCCAACTCGACATCCTTTGTCTCGTCGAGCTTCATGCGGAGGCTGGTCGTCCAACCCTTGACCAAATCCCATTGATTGGTCTTCTTCATCATCCAAGAAACCCTGAACCCCATCCCGTATTCATTCTGATACCAATCGAGCGTCCCGCCGAACTTCGGGTCATAGAGGGGGACCTTGCCCGACTCGACAACGTAGTTGCCGTAGGGCATACCGGCCATCCTCATGCCTCTCTCGAACAGCTTGTCGCTCGTCTTCATCTTATAGAGTTTCTCAGACTCCATAAGGGCGTCGCGCTTCGTATTGTCGAATACGTCACGAACCAAGCGCCTGAAGACATCTTTACCAGAACTAGTATCCCATACTGTCAAAATTGGTGATGCCATTGTCTATCTCCTCATCATCCTTAGATGGCCGCGCCGATGATGGCACTAGCCGGGAAGTGGACGATTAGGCGTCCGCCGCTTGTTCCGGTGGCATCCCTGGCATCCAAGTCAATGACGGAAACCACGTTGTTAGCGTCGTCGGTTGCATTGACAACCTGTGCGCCAGCCGTAAAGGTAACATTGTGTCCGTTGCCCTTGAGCGTGACCGCCGTGGTCGTGACATACTTCATAATGAAATCTGAATCATCCGGGGCGAT
>CAJBIA010000026.1 GCA_903953055.1 uncultured Methylophilaceae bacterium | reverse complement strand
TGCCATCAAGTCCGCATCCGTTTGTAGCCGATGTGGCGCCCCGGGAAGAAACTACATTTGCCTCAAATGCAAATCAGCTCTAACAGTGATAGGGCGTCAACTAGCAGAGGTGGAAAGCCCACAGAGGGTCGCATCTCGGAGAAAATACAATCGGGAGTGGATGCGTGAGTACCGGAAAGGTCGCCGAAAATGATTGATGTCAAGGCTCTCCGGGAAGCGCTGAGGCTTATATGGATGGACTACGAGTATATTGGTCTTCGTATGCAGCGCGGGGCTGAGAAGCGCACCAGGATTGGAGCCATGCTCCGTCCTAGCCATGAGTGGGTAGATGAGCGCAAGCTGCGCCGCAAGATGCGTGGGACAGCCGGATTCCAGATCTACAGTCTCGACAAAATTGACAGAGTCCTGGACGCAATGCAGCGCCATGGCTACAATCCAGATAGTGAGAACGAACGGCTAGTGGTGATTGGAACCAATGATGGAACCTGGGGAGAGGACATGCCGGAAAAGTATGCCACGGCGTTCATTGGAGCACAGTTACTGGCCATCGTTGAGAAGGATAGAAAACAATGAAGGATGCCTACATGGCGGAGATGGGGCGCCGCGGTTCAGAGGCTCCGCACGAGACGCGCGGGCTCCAGGGCGCCGACGCCGAGACCAGGCGGAGGGTGGCCATGGCGGGGGTCAAGGCCCGCCTGAAGGCTTTGGCTTCCAAGATGTCCGCTAAACGTAAGAAAAGAAAGTGAATTATGGCTATTGACTTTGGCCGCTAATGGTCGTAGGATTGAATCAGTCCTACTCCGAAGCAGGAGAGGGGCAGAAAAGAGAAATGGACATGACAAGGACGATAAGCGCAAAGTTCACCTCTAGCTGCACAGTGTGCGGCAAGACGATCCGCCCCGGCGATCAGATCACCTACGATCCCGCGATCCGCAATTCCAGCCGCCACGCGAAGTGCAAAGCGTTTGTGGCGCCTGCCGACGCCGACGCTCCCATCCGTCTTATCTATAGTAGTAGCGCTCCCGCCGAAGTTGGCCAAGCTTTTCGCGAGGTCACGCGCAGAGGCGCAGGCCGCCTGCTCACTCTCGTAGCCGTGGACAGCTACTACATCTCTCCGCGCGAGGCGCAGCGGCGCGAAGAGGATTTCGACGACTTCGACTGTCAGGCAGGCTACGAATATACCTGCTACTGCCGCGAGGCCACTGCGGAAGAGGCCGCTCCGGTCCTGGCGCGCGAGACGGAGCGCGATGCAAAGGCTGCCGCCGCCGCTGCGGAGAAGACGCGCATGGAGACTCACATCCATGAACTGTCAACGCCGCCCGAGGGCTGGACGATGATCGATGGCGCGGCGCTCGACTACAGCGTTTCGATCAGCAGCGAAAATGGCACGGAGAATTTCCGCGAGTCCGCTCTCACGCTGCCGGAGCGCGAATCGTGGACGCTGCTTGGAGAGGAGCATGGCCCAGCGCCGCTCTCGGTCTACGCGCGGCTGTATCAGGTCGGCCCATATCGCGTGTTGGAGCACGGGAACTGGGACGACTGGCGCACGGCGATCATGGTGCCGCCGGAACTGCGCGAGGCCTATCTGTCGCGCGAAGTGGCGCGGAGGGGCATCACGGTAGAGTCTGCGACCGAATGGCTGGCCAAGTATCGCGGATGCATGGGAACGCAGATCTACGAGTTTGCGGCTGGTCAGACTCAGCTCCAGGAGGTCAAGTAATATGGTGCAACCCCTACCTCCAACTGGCAGACTGATCGCAGTTGCGCTCGGCAGTGGTAATGACGACCACCTGGGCGTCGTGCTCGTGATCCGCGAGTCTGGCTACGTGGTCTGGGGCTGGGATGCCAGAGTCCAGATCGAGCAGGGCGCCGGGCACGGATTCTACTCCGGGTATTACTACGACTTCTGCCACGACGCCAATCGCGCCTACACCGCCAATCGCGCGTGGAATCGATTCGCGCAGGAGGCCCGCAACTACGCGCTGGCGGCGCAGCGCTGGGACTCGCTGGCACAGCAGGAGGCAGAGCATGTGGCTGCCGCAGAGCAGGCTGAGGAAGACCGGCTGAGCGCGGAGATTCACAACGAAGTCGTCCGGCACATCCAGGAGGCGCACGATGCCTCCTTATAAAGTCCAAGTGATCGCGGACAGTTCTGGCAAGTTCTGCGGCAATGGCCTGACCTTCCCAGACCTAGAGGCCGCGCGTGACTACGCCAATGATCTCACTCGGAGATGGACCGCAATGCGCGACTGGATCGTGGTGGACGGAGCTGGAGCCATCGTGGCTACTAGATTCCCGATGATGTAGGGTGTGGACGAGAGCCGCTCTCGCGAGTCCGGCTCTCGCCCCCATCCTCAACCGGATGCCGGGGAGAAAAGAGAACTTATTGTGACACCAGTCATGACGCAATACCGGGGCCTGGGCGCGGACGTGCGAGGCCTCTCTATTAACGATGCGGTCAAGAAGGCCGGGCTGGACTGGAAGACAGTCCCGCTGCCCGTCCTGATCCAGGGCCGGAAGGAGAACAGGCCTGCGCCCGAGGTCCGCGCGCTGGTCCGCAGCGACAACGGAGGCTTCCTGGGCACCGCCAGCAGCCGCTACAAGCCCATCCACAACCATATGCTGGTCAAGAGCATGATCGAGGCCGCCTCCGCCGGCGGGCTCCAGCTGGAGCGCCTCGGCTCCCTAGACGGTGGCCAGCGGGTCTGGGGCGTGGCCTCCTTCCCCAACTCCAGCTTCACCCTCGAGGGAGCGGCCGCCGGGATCGACAGCCGTCCCACGATCCACCACGGAGACTCCCGCCAGTTCGACGACACGACCCACCTCCAGTGCCTGATGGGCAGCGGCCATGCGCCCGGCATCGCCTTCACCGTCGACCTGATCGCGTGGCGCCAGATCTGCGGCAATGGAGCGGTCATGGACTTCCAGCTGGGCCGCTGGCACATGACTCATGCCGGGACCTTCGACTCGCACTCGCTCTCGCAGATGGCCTCCATGTTCTCGCACGCCTCAGTGAGCTTCCATGAGTATGAGGAGAACGCCATCCAGTTGCGCGCCGCGCGCATCACCGATCTGCAGCTCAAGCTCATGATGGTTCAGCTGATCCAGCCCCAGCTCCTGGTGTCTGCGGTGCACGCTGGCCTGCTGCCCAGCGCGGTTGTCTCCGCCTCTGCCACGCCTACTACCTTCAATGGCATCGACAGCGCGCACCTCCTGGAGGCTGCTGGCGCGCACAGTGAGATCCTCGACTCCAGCCTGTTCTCGCGCCCGGTGATCCGTCTCCTCGAACTCCAGACCACCGCCCCAGGCTCCGTCCCCGGCACGCTCTGGGGAGCCTACAACACGGCCACCTATTGGGTGGACCACGAGCGCGGCCGCGACGCCGACAGCGGTCTGAACGCCGCCCTGTTCGGCGAGGGGCGCAACCTCAAGCTGGGCGCCCTCCGTCTCGCGCGGCAGTACGAGTACGTGCTGGCCAACCGCACTGGCCAGATGCTGGGCGTCCAATCTGAGGAGGTACGCTAACATGACCGGACCTACCGTCATAAACGAAGTCGAGATGAATGAGAAGGAGCCGCCAGAACTGGTGGCCCACATCGCTG
>CAJBIA010000025.1 GCA_903953055.1 uncultured Methylophilaceae bacterium | reverse complement strand
GGACAAGTGATTTTGATGACGGGTTTTGGCATCAGAGAGTCAGTCTTAGAAAATTTCGCGAGTTTCTAAGAATTCAATGTCTGGATATCGTTCTTGCGCCATTTGTAAGTTCACACGATTGGGCGCGAGATAAACGTACTCGTCTGCACCGTCTAAGGCGACGTTAAAACCATATTTGTCGGCAATCGCTTTTAAGTCCGCTTCTGAGCCTCTTAACCAGCGCGCTGTTGAGCAGTCGTAGCTTTCAAAAATAACGTCAACGCCATATTCATGTTCTAAGCGATGGGCGACCACATCAAACTGCAAAATGCCCACAGCACCCAAAATCAAATCGTTACTCATTAGAGGGCGAAAGAGCTGCGATGCGCCTTCCTCAGCTAATTGATGCAAACCCTTTTGTAACTGCTTCATTTTGAGTGGATTTTTAAGTCTTGCTCGACGGAAGAATTCAGGAGCAAACGAAGGAATCCCAATAAACTTTAAATCCTCGCCTTCGGTGAAGGTATCACCCAGCTTTACTGTGCCATGGTTTGGAATCCCGATAATGTCGCCTGAGTAAGCTTCATCCATTGTGGTGCGATCTTGTGCCATAAAAGTGATGGCATTATTGACGGCGAGTTGTTTGCCTGTTGAGACTTGTTTTATTTTCATTCCGCGCTCAAAACGGCCAGAACAAACTCGTAAGAAAGCAATGCGATCGCGATGTTTTGGATCCATATTTGCTTGAATTTTGAATACAAAGCCTGAAAATTTATTTTCATCTGGCGCAACTGCTCGAGAAGCTGTGTTTCTGGCTAATGGAGGAGGAGATAACTCAACCACTGCGTCTAGTAATGACTGCACGCCAAAGTTGTTAATGGCTGAACCAAAGAAAACAGGGGTTTGTTTACCACTTAAGTAACGCTCTTTATTGAAGGTATGTGATGCGCCTCTGACCAATTCAACATCAACACGCAACTCTTCAGCTTGGCGCCCAAGTAATTCATTCAGACGTGGGTTATCTAAGCCTTGTATGGTTTCAGACGTGCCTTTTTCAGCGCGCGGATCAAAGAATGAAATCACGTCGTTGTATAAGTGATAAACGCCACGGAAGCCCTTGCCCATGCCAATTGGCCAGGTCATCGGTGCGCATTCCATGCCTAATGTTGATTCAATTTCGTCCAGCAACTCAATGGGTGGACGACTTTCACGATCGAGTTTATTGATGAACGTGATAATTGGCGTATCACGCATCCGACAGACGTTTAACAGCTTAATTGTTTGCGCTTCAACACCATTAACAGAGTCAATCACCATCACAGCAGAGTCTACTGCCGTTAATGTTCGGTAGGTATCTTCTGAGAAGTCATCATGGCCTGGCGTATCAAGCAGGTTGATCATGTGCTCGCGGTAAGGAAATTGCATGACAGATGAAGTCACAGAAATGCCGCGTTGTTTTTCTAATTCCATCCAGTCGGATGTTGCATGGCGTGCAGCTTTGCGACCGCGCACTTCGCCGGCCACTTGAATTGCACCGCCGAACCATAATAGTTTTTCTGTAAGCGTTGTTTTACCTGCATCAGGGTGCGAAATAATAGCAAAGGTACGTCGACGGGTAATTTCTTCTGGTAGGGATGACATGAGGCACTAGCTGAATTAGATAAAACGTTATTTTAACCGAAATAGGTGTTAAGCCGAAGACCGTACTAATTGGTAATCATCGATCAAGATTCACTTGGTTATTTTTTGATTAAAGGTGTAGATTTGATATTAGAAATTAAGTAATAACTAGATGATGACCTCAGACCATAATTTAATGCTTGAAAATTCGAATATTCAGCGTGCCATCGCATGCAGTCCATTCGTGCGTCGCCTCTTTGACGGCGACGCTGCACTATTACCAGATTTAACTTCCAACCTAGGCAAGGAATTCAGTCGAGATGAGATG
>CAJBIA010000024.1 GCA_903953055.1 uncultured Methylophilaceae bacterium | reverse complement strand
TAACGTATCAATCACAGTGACGTTGATTGCACCAATTGCGATGGAAGACGGTTTGCGTTTCGCGATTCGTGAAGGCGGCCGTACTGTTGGTGCGGGTGTTGTTGCTAAGATTATTGAATAATCTAAATATTAATTTGTAGTAACCAGATGCATTGCTAACAACCCAGCGATGCATCTTTAGTTTTTTAAGTACAGGCCAATAGCTCAATTGGTAGAGTATCGGTCTCCAAAACCGAGGGTTGGGGGTTCGAGACCCTCTTGGCCTGCCATGTATTTGGTAATTTTTTAAGCTAAAGCGCGTAAATTATGATCGATAAAATTAAGCTTGTATTCGGCCTGCTCTTTATTGGCTTTGGTATCACAGGCTTTTATTTGCTTGAAGATAAGCAGCCAATGGTCGTTCGTATATTGGCGGTGCTGGCTGGTTTAATTGCAGCAGCGGTGCTGCTGTCTACAACAAAGTCTGGTAAAGAGTTTTTTGCTTTTTCTCGTGATGCAATTGCAGAAGCAAAGCGTGTCGTGTGGCCATCGCGTCGTGAGACGATACAAACAACGCTTGCGGTGTTTGTGCTTGTTGTGGTCATGGCGATTTTTATGTGGATTGTTGATGTCGGCTTTTTATCATTAGTAAAAGCGCTGATGGGTCGGGGTGCTTAATGAGTATGCGATGGTATGCAGTTCAAGCTTTTTCTGGTTTTGAGAAATCAGTACAGCGTAGTTTGGAAGAGCGAGTTGGTCGTTCTGACTTTAAAGATCAATTCGGCCAGATTTTGGTGCCAGTTGAGGAAGTTGTTGAAATGAAGGCTGGCCAAAAGGCGATTAGCGAACGAAAGTTATATCCTGGTTACGTTCTAGTTCAAATGGACATGACTGACGAGAGTTGGCATTTGGTGAAAAGTACGCCAAGAGTGACGGCATTCATTGGCGGTACCGCGCTTAAGCCTACGCCGATTAAAGATAAAGAAGTTGAGATCATTTTGCAGCGTATGGACGATAGCAAAAGTAATCCAACGCAAAAGCTCACTTTTGAAAAGGGTGAAGCGGTGCGTGTTATTGATGGACCTTTCAAAGATTTCTCAGGAAATGTTGAAGATATCAATTACGAAAAAAGTAAATTGCGTGTTTCAGTGGTTATTTTTGGTCGCGCTACTCCTGTAGAGTTAGAGTTCGGCCAGGTAGAGAAAGAAGTTTAAATTTTGCTCGACCACCTTTTGGTGGTCGAGCATTTGCTATTTAAAAAATAGCATTAGTCGTAGCGTTTAATTACGCTGCAATTACCAAACTGGGGAGCTTTTTTAAAGCGCTTGCACCCATATTAGGAGTCGTAAAATGGCAAAGAAAGTTATTGGCTATATCAAACTGCAGATTCCTGCAGGTAAAGCTAACCCAAGTCCTCCAGTAGGTCCTGCGCTTGGTCAGCGTGGTTTGAACATCATGGAATTCTGTAAGGCATTTAATGCTGCAACACAAAGTGTTGAGCCTGGCCTTCCAATCCCAGTTGTGATTACTGCTTTTGCAGACAAGAGTTTTACATTTGTAATGAAAACTCCGCCTGCCACGATTTTGATCAAGAAAGCTGCAAAAATCGAAAAAGGCTCACCGCGCCCACATACTGACAAAGTCGGCAAAATTACTCGTGCTCAAGCTGAAGAAATTGCTACAACTAAGATGCCAGATCTAACGGCTGCTGATATGGATGCTGCTGTAAGAACAATCGCTGGTAGTGCTCGCAGTATGGGTATTGAAGTGGAGGGTGTATAACATGGCTAAGATTTCTAAACGTAATGCAGCATTGCAATCAAAAGTTGATCGCGACAAGATTTATCCAGTTGCTGAGGCGCTGGCATTAGTTAAAGAAACTGCAACTGCAAAATTTGATGAGTCAGTTGATGCGGTTGTGAATTTGGGTATTGATGCACGTAAATCAGATCAATTAATCCGTGGTGCTCTGGTATTGCCAAATGGTACTGGTAAAACAAAACGTGTTGCTGTGTTTGCGCAAGGTGCACAAGCAGAAGCGGCCAAGGCGGCGGGTGCTGAAATTGTTGGCTTTGAAGACTTGGCTGAGCAGGTAAAGGGTGGCATGTTGGATTTTGATGTGGCGATTGCTACGCCTGATGCAATGAGAATTGTTGGTCAATTAGGTCAAGTATTGGGCCCGCGTGGTTTGATGCCTAATCCTAAGGTCGGCACTGTAACCCCTGATGTTGCGACGGCAGTTAAGAATGCTAAGGCAGGACAAGTGCAATATCGAACAGACAAGGGCGGGATCATACATTGCACAATTGGCCGTGCTTCATTCACTGTTGATGCATTGCAACAAAACTTGGCCGCATTGGTCGATGCTTTAAATAAAGCTAAGCCGGCATCATCAAAAGGGCAGTATTTGAAGAAGCTATCAGTATCAAGCACCATGGGTGTTGGGGTACGTGTAGATCAAGCAAACCTAGCGTAATTGCGGGTTTAATGAATTGTTAGGCTGAGAAAAGTCAGCTTAAAAAGGGCTTTGGGCTTGATGTTGTTTTGAAAGATAAACGACATCAAGGTTATCAAAGACCGTAGGCACCGAAGCCAATTGAGCTTGATTGGTGGGTTTAATGGTAGTGGTCAGTGATGGGTGACGAAGAGTTGGATGTTCAATCCTCTGTTGCTGATTATGAATGCCTACGCAGATGGCGTCCCCTGAAAACAGGACAGTATTGAAAGATACTCCTGACTAAAGGTCGCCGTGGGATGGCTTTTGTGGTGTTTTACTACAAAAGTTTAATTAACGGAAGGAGAAGACCTTGAGTCTTAATCTTGAACAGAAAAAGGCAGTAGTTGTTGAAGTCAGCGAGCAAGTCTCGACGGCCCAAGCAATCATCGTAGCTGAGTATCGTGGCTTACAAGTGGGCGAAATGACTGCATTGCGCGTACAAGCTAGAAAATCGGGCGTTTACCTACGTGTGTTGAAAAACACATTGGTGCGTCGTGCTGTTGAAGGCACGCCATTTTCTGGTTTGGCAAACGAAATGGTTGGCCCATTAGTGTTCGGTATATCTTCCGATCCAGTATCAGCCGCTAAAGTACTTAGCGACTTTGCTAAAGTTAACGACAAGTTCATCATCAAAGCTGGGGCAATGCCAAACCAAGTTATGGACGTTAAAGGCGTTCAAGCTCTGGCTTCATTGCCAAGTCGTGAAGAATTGTTGGCTAAGTTGCTCGGCACTATGCAAGCACCTGTTGCGAAATTTGTACGTACGCTTAATGAAGTACCAACAAAATTTGTGCGTGGGCTTGCTGCAGTACGTGATCAAAAAGCCGCGTAACTTTATCGCAAAACTAAACTACATATTATTTATCAGGAGTATTACAAATGGCAATTTCTAAATCAGAAATTTTAGATGCAGTAGCGGCTTTATCAGTTCTTGAACTATCAGAATTGATTAAAGATATGGAAGAAAAATTTGGCGTTTCAGCTGCAGCTGCAGCTGTTTCAGTCGCAGCTGCACCTGCAGCTGGCGGTGGCGCTGCTGCAGAAGCGGAGAAGACAGAATTTGACGTTATCTTGACAGCAGCTGGCGAAAGCAAAGTGAACGTTATTAAAGCAGTTCGTGAAATCACGGCTCTTGGCTTGAAAGAAGCAAAAGATCTAGTTGATGGCGCACCAAAAGCTGTTAAAGAAGGCGTTTCTAAGGCAGACGCTGAGGCAACATTGAAGAAATTGATTGAAGCTGGCGCAACTGGCGAAATCAAGTAATTTTTGTTGTAGGTGAGATTTGGGCTGGCGGGAAACCGCCAGCCTTAACCATTTTAAGATGGTAGAAGATAAGGCATCAATTTTAGTGCCTTGTCTTCTACCTTTTACCCCCCCCTAGGAGACGCTATGAGCTATTCCTTTACCGAAAAGAAACGTATTCGTAAGAGTTTTGCTAAACGTGAAAGTGTGCAAGAAATTCCATACTTGCTCGCAATGCAATTAGAATCTTATGCTGCTTTCTTACAAGCAAATGTTACTGCTGACAAACGTGAAGATGCTGGTTTACAAGCAACATTTAGTTCTATTTTTCCAATTGTTAGCCATTCAGGTAATGCACGTTTAGATTACGTGAGTTATCACTTGGGTGCTGAGCCTTTTGACGTGAAAGAATGTCAACAGCGTGGCTTGACATACGCAGCTCCTCTGCGTGTCAAAGTTCGTTTGACTATCATGGATAAAGAAGCTTCTAAGCCAACAGTGAAAGAAGTAAAAGAGCAAGAAGTTTACATGGGCGAATTGCCTTTGATGACTGAAAATGGCTCATTTGTGATTAACGGTACAGAACGAGTGATTGTTTCTCAATTACATCGTAGCCCTGGTGTTTTCTTTGAACATGACCGGGGCAAAACGCATAGCTCAGGCAAATTATTATTCTCTGCTCGTATAATTCCTTACCGTGGTTCATGGTTAGATTTCGAGTTTGATCCAAAAGACTATCTATATTTCCGAGTCGACCGTCGGCGCAAGATGCCAGTTACTATTTTGCTTAAAGCGCTTGGTTACACTCCAGAGCAAATTCTTGGAACATTCTATGATGTGGACACATTCCACCTGTCAGCTAAGGGCGTTCAGTTTGAATTAGTGCCTGAAAGGTTGCGTGGCGAAGTTGCTAAATTCGACATTACCGCTAAGGATGGAGCAGTAATTGTTGCTAAAGACAAGCGCATTACTGTAAAGCATATTCGAGATATGGAAAAAGCGGGCATTAGCAAAATTGCTGTGCCTCTTGAGTTTGTATTGGGTCGCACCATTTCGAATGCAATTGTGGATAAAGAAACAGGCGAAGTTGTTGCAAATGCAAATGATGAAATCACTGAAAGCTTGTTAGAGAAATTACAAAGTGCCAGTGTTGCGAAAATCTTCACCCTTTACGCTAATGATTTAGATCACGGTGATTATATTTCACAAACATTACGTATTGATGAAATCCCAGATCAATATAGTGCTCGTGTCGCCATTTACCGTATGATGCGCCCTGGTGAGCCTCCAACTGAAGATGCTGTGCAAGCATTGTTTGATGGTCTGTTTTTCAATGCTGATCGTTACGATCTATCGGTTGTTGGTCGTATGAAATTTAATCGTCGTGCGTTCCCAGAGAAAGTTGAAGATCGTTCAGCAGCATGGCTTCGTAAATTTTATGAAAAAATGGGCCCTCAAGGTGCTGAAGGTTCTTCTACACTTTCAAATGAAGATATCTTGGCTGTTGTTGGTGTATTGCTGGAGCTGCGAAATGGTCGTGGTGAGATAGACGATATTGATCATTTGGGTAACCGTCGTATTCGCTCAGTGGGTGAGTTAGCAGAAAATCAATTCCGTGCAGGTCTAGTCCGTGTTGAACGTGCTGTTAAAGAACGTTTGAGTCAAGCCGAGTCTGACAATTTGATGCCGCACGATTTGATTAACGCTAAACCAGTATCTAGCGCAATTCGTGAGTTCTTTGGTTCAAGCCAACTTAGTCAGTTTATGGATCAAACCAATCCATTGTCTGAAATTACTCACAAACGTCGTGTTTCAGCTTTAGGCCCAGGTGGCTTGACACGTGAACGGGCAGGCTTCGAGGTGCGCGACGTTCATACAACGCATTATGGTCGTGTTTGTCCGATTGAAACTCCAGAAGGTCCAAACATTGGTTTGATCAACTCATTGGCACTTTATGCTCGTACGAATAAGTATGGTTTCCTAGAAACACCATATCGCCGTGTTGAGGGTAATAAAGTTTCTGCAAATATTGATTTCCTCTCAGCGATTGAAGAGAGTCAATACATGATTGCACAGGCGAACAGTGAATTAGATAACAAAGGTCACTTTAAAGAAGATTTGATCTCTGCACGTTATCACAATGAATTTACAATGACTCAACCAGACCGTGTTCAATATATGGACGTTGCACCAGGCCAAATTGTTTCTGTTGCTGCCTCATTGATTCCGTTCCTGGAGCATGATGATGCGAACCGTGCATTGATGGGTGCGAATATGCAACGTCAAGCTGTGCCATGTTTAAGGGCCGAAAAAGCCGTTGTTGGTACAGGTATTGAACGAACAGTAGCGATCGACTCCGGCACAACAGTTCAGGCCCTTCGAGGCGGGATTGTTGATTACGTAGACTCAGGTCGTATTGTGATTCGAGTGCATGACGCTGAAGCACTTGCTGGCGAAGTTGGTGTAGATATCTACAACTTGACTAAGTACACACGTTCTAACCAAAACACCAATATCAATCAACGTCCATTAGTTAACGTTGGTGATGTATTGGCGCGTGGCGATGTAATTGCTGATGGCGCATCTACTGACATGGGTGAATTAGCGCTTGGTCAAAATATGCTGGTCGCATTTATGCCATGGAATGGATATAACTACGAAGACTCGATCTTAATATCAGAACGTGTTGTAGCTGATGACCGTTACACGTCAATCCATATTGAAGAATTGTCAGTGGTCGCTCGTGATACAAAACTAGGTGCTGAAGAGATTACACGTGATATCTCAAATCTGTCCGAGCGCATGCTTGGTCGTTTGGATGAGTCTGGCATCATCTACATTGGTGCTGAAGTTGAAGCTGGTGACGTACTAGTTGGTAAAGTAACGCCTAAGGGTGAAACTCAACTGACGCCAGAAGAGAAGTTGCTTCGTGCAATTTTCGGTGAAAAAGCTTCTGACGTTAAAGACACCAGCTTGCGCGTCCCTTCAGGAATGTCAGGTACTGTGATTGATGTGCAAGTATTCACGCGCGAGGGTATCGACCGTGATTCACGTGCACAACAAATCATTGATGACCAGTTAGGGCATTACAAACAAGACTTGGCTGACCAAATGCGTATTGTTGAAGATGATGCATTCGGCCGTATTCAACGCTTGATTGAAGGTAAGGCTGCTACAGGCGGCCCAAATAAACTAAAAAAAGGCGAAACAGTGACCGCGGAGTATCTGCAAGGTATTGGTCGCTATGATTGGTTTGACATTCGATTGGCTGATGAAGATGCTGCGCGCCAACTTGAGCAGTTAAAAGATGGCTTATCACAGGCGCGTGTTGAGTTCGATAATCGTTTTGAAGAGAAAAAGCGTAAATTGACGCAAGGCGATGATTTGCAGGCTGGCGTTCAAAAAATGGTTAAGGTTTACCTGGCCGTTAAACGTCGCATTCAACCTGGCGATAAGATGGCAGGACGTCACGGTAACAAAGGTGTCATCTCTAAAATTGCTCCTGTTGAAGATATGCCACATATGGCGGATGGCACGCCGGTTGATATTGTGCTGAACCCGTTAGGCGTTCCATCACGTATGAATATCGGTCAGATCTTAGAGACGCACTTAGGGTGGGCGGCTAAGGGTCTTGGTATGCGTATTGGCGAAATGCTTGCACAACAAGCAAAGGTCGCTGAAGTTCGTAAATTCCTAGATCAAATATATAACGACAGCAACGGTAAAGGCGAGGACATTAAATCCTTATCTGACAAGGAAGTGCTGGAGTTGGCTAAGAATCTAGAACGGGGCGTCCCATTTGCGACACCAGTGTTTGACGGTGCAACGGAGTTAGATATTAAAGCCATGCTTGATTTGGCCTTCCCAGATGAAGATCCACGTACAAAACAATTGAAGTTCTCTGCAGGTAAAACGCAGGTTCAATTGATTGATGGGCGCTCTGGGGATCCATTTGAGCGTCCAGTGACTGTAGGTTATATGCACGTATTGAAATTGCATCATTTGGTTGATGACAAGATGCATGCTCGATCTACAGGGCCTTACAGTTTGGTTACGCAACAGCCATTGGGCGGTAAAGCTCAATTTGGTGGTCAGCGCTTTGGTGAGATGGAAGTTTGGGCATTGGAGGCTTATGGCGCTTCATACACCTTACAAGAAATGCTCACAGTGAAGTCTGATGACGTATCTGGCCGTACCAAGGTTTATGAAAACATTGTGAAAGGCGAACATAAGATTGATGCTGGCATGCCAGAATCATTCAATGTGTTGGTGAAAGAAATTCGCTCACTCGCTATTGATATCGACCTTGATCGTAACTAACAGTATAGGCATTCGCTCAGGCGAAACTAAGGAGATTAAATGAAAGCTCTATTAGACTTATTTAAGCAAGTCACTCAAGAAGAAGAATTTGACGCGATTAAGATCGCGCTCGCTTCCCCTGAGAAAATTCGTTCATGGTCCTATGGTGAAGTTAAAAAGCCAGAAACCATTAACTATCGTACATTCAAGCCTGAACGTGATGGTTTGTTCTGCGCAAAAATCTTTGGCCCTATCAAAGATTACGAGTGCTTGTGCGGTAAATACAAGCGCTTAAAACACCGTGGTGTGATTTGTGAGAAATGTGGTGTTGAAGTCACATTGTCAAAAGTACGTCGTGAACGTATGGCGCACATTGAATTGGCTAGCCCAGTTGCGCACATCTGGTTCTTAAAGAGCTTACCAAGCCGTCTAGGCATGGTGCTGGATATCGCATTGCGTGATATTGAACGTGTGCTTTATTTTGAAGCATATATCGTCATTGAGCCAGGCATGACACCGCTTACACGTGGTCAATTACTTACAGAAGATG
This sequence comes from uncultured Methylophilaceae bacterium, assembly GCA_903953055.1. Taxonomy (GTDB): domain Bacteria; phylum Pseudomonadota; class Gammaproteobacteria; order Burkholderiales; family Methylophilaceae; genus Methylopumilus_A. Next base: position 8,099 of record CAJBIA010000024.1, on the reverse strand, counting down.
ATTACCTCGCTAAAGTAGAAGAGTACGGTGATGAGTTCAATGCAGTGATGGGGGCGGAAGCTGTGCGTGAATTGCTTCGCACAATGGATGTTCACAACGAAATTGAAACGTTGCGTCAAGATTTGGGCTCAACTGGCTCTGAAGCAAAAATTAAGAAAATTGCAAAACGTTTGAAGGTGCTCGAGGCATTCCAAAAGTCAGGAATTAAGCCAGAGTGGATGATTCTTGAAGTATTGCCAGTATTGCCACCAGAGCTACGTCCATTAGTACCATTGGATGGTGGTCGTTTTGCTACTTCAGATTTGAATGATTTATATCGTCGCGTGATTAACCGTAACAACCGTCTCAAGAGATTGTTAGAGTTAAAAGCACCTGAAATTATTGTACGTAACGAAAAACGTATGTTGCAAGAAGCAGTGGATTCACTATTGGACAATGGCCGTCGCGGTAAAGTGATGACTGGTGCTAATAAGCGCCCATTGAAGTCTCTTGCTGACATGATCAAGGGTAAAGGCGGTCGTTTCCGTCAGAACTTGCTTGGTAAGCGTGTGGATTACTCTGGTCGTTCAGTAATTGTGGTTGGCCCACAATTAAAACTGCATCAATGCGGTCTGCCTAAGAAAATGGCGCTTGAATTATTCAAGCCATTCATTTTCCATAAGCTAGAAGTATTGGGGTTGGCGACAACAATTAAAGCTGCGAAGAAAAAAGTTGAAGAGGAAGGTCCAGAAGTATGGGATATCCTGGAAGATGTAATTCGCGAGCATCCAGTATTGCTAAACCGTGCGCCTACATTGCACCGCTTGGGCATTCAAGCGTTTGAGCCAGTATTGATCGAGGGCAAGGCAATTCAATTGCATCCATTGGTTTGTGCTGCGTTTAACGCCGACTTTGACGGTGACCAAATGGCGGTTCACGTGCCGTTAAGCTTAGAAGCTCAAATGGAAGCGCGCACATTGATGCTTGCTTCAAACAACGTGCTTTCACCAGCAAACGGCGAACCAATTATTGTGCCTTCACAAGATATCGTGTTGGGTCTTTACTACATGACCCGTGAAAAAGTTGCGGCGCGTGGTGAAGGCATGCGCTTCGCTAACGTTGCTGAAGTTCAGCGTGTTTATGATAGCGGTCAAATCGACTTGCACGCGAAAATCACTGTGCGTATTAAAGAATACGACCTTGATTTAGACGGTACAAAACACGAGAAAATCAATCGTTACGAAACAACTGTTGGTCGTGCATTGTTATCAGAAATAATGCCAGCTGGCTTGCCATTTAGCTTGATTGATAAAGCGTTGAAGAAAAAAGAAATCTCTCGCCTGATTAACTCTGGGTTCCGTAAAGTGGGTATTCGCGAAACAGTTATCTTGGCTGATAAGCTCATGGGCATGGGTTACACCTATGCGACACGTGCAGGTATTTCTATCAGCATTAACGACATGTTGGTCCCACCAGAAAAAGGTCAATTGATTGCGTCAGCAGAAGCTGAAGTAAAAGAAATTGAAGATCAATACGTTTCAGGTCTAGTTACTCAAGGTGAACGTTATAACAAGGTTGTGGACATCTGGGGTCGTGCTGGCGATAAAGTTGCTGACGCTATGATGAAGCAATTGAAAGAAGAAAATGTTCTGGATGCCGCAGGTAATGTGGCAAAAGACAAAGACGGCAAAGCCTTACGTCAAGAGTCATTCAATGCGATTTACATGATGGCCGACTCTGGCGCTCGCGGTTCTGCAGCTCAGGTTAGACAGCTTGCTGGTATGCGCGGTTTGATGGCTAAACCAGATGGTTCGATTATTGAAACACCAATTATTGCTAACTTCCGCGATGGTTTGAATGTGTTGCAATACTTTATTTCGACCCATGGTGCTCGAAAGGGTCTAGCCGACACTGCCTTGAAAACAGCGAACTCAGGTTACTTGACACGTCGTTTGGTTGACGTGACACAAGACTTGGTTGTGACGGAGCATGATTGTGGGACTAGCGATGGGTTGGTAACAAAAGCGCTTGTTAAGGGTGGTGAAGTTGTTGAGCCGCTGCATGATCGTATTTTAGGTCGTACAACGGCACTTGATATTATCAATCCTGAAAATCAAGAAGTGGTTTACCCAGCTGGGACATTGCTCACAGAAGATGAAGTTGAGCACATCGATGCTTTGGGCGTAGATGAAGTAAAAGTGCGTACTGCGCTTACTTGTGAAACTCGCTACGGTATTTGTGCAAAATGTTACGGCCGTGACTTAGGTCGCGGTAAGTTGATTAACATGGGGGAGGCCGTTGGTGTGATTGCTGCGCAATCGATTGGTGAGCCAGGTACTCAGTTGACCATGCGCACATTCCACATTGGTGGTGCGGTTTCGCGCGCTGCTTCTGTCAGTCAAGTGGAGAGTAAGTCAAACGGTATTATTCGCTTTAGTTCAACAATGCGTTATGTAACGAACGCACGTAATGAGCAAGTGGTGATCTCACGTAATGGTGAAGCGATTATTCAAGATGATAACGGTCGTGAACGTGAGCGCCATAAAGTGCCTTACGGGGCAACGCTTGTAATTACTGACGGTAAGCAAATTAAGGCTGGCCAAGCGATTGCAACATGGGATCCACATACTCGTCCAATCATTACCGAATACGCTGGCCGTGTGAAGTTTGAGAACGTTGAAGAAGGTATCACCGTTGCAAAACAAATTGATGAAGTAACAGGTTTGTCTTCATTAGTGGTAATTGATCCAAAACAACGAGCTGGTCAAACTAAAGGTTTACGTCCACAAGTTAAATTGTTGGATGCTAGTGGTAATGAAGTGAAGATTGCTGGCGGTGACGTTTCAGTGAACATTACATTCCAATTAGGCTGCATTATTACAGTGAAAGATGGCCAAGAAGTTGGTGTGGGTGAAGTGTTAGCGCGTATCCCGCAAGAATCTTCTAAGACTCGAGATATTACAGGAGGCTTGCCACGCGTAGCTGAACTGTTTGAAGCGCGTTCACCGAAAGATGCAGGCTTGCTCGCGGAGGTGACAGGTACAGTTTCATTCGGTAAAGATACTAAGGGTAAACAACGTCTAGTCTTCACTGACTTGGACGGAGTAACTCATGAATACTTGATCCCTAAGGATAAGCACGTGACTGCACATGATGGTCAAGTGGTGACTAAGGGTGAAAGCATAGTTGACGGTCCAGCAGACCCTCAAGACATTTTGAGATTGCAAGGCCGTGAAGCGCTAGCACGTTACATCATTGATGAAGTGCAAGACGTTTATCGTTTGCAAGGCGTTAAGATTAACGATAAGCACATCGAAGTAATCGTACGTCAAATGCTGCGTCGCGTTCGCATCTCTGATGCTGGGGATACAACATTCATCATGGGCGAGCAAGTTGAGCGCGCAGATGTATTGGCTGAAAACGAAAGAGTAGTTGCGCTTGATAAACGCCCAGCATCATACGAATACGTATTGCTAGGCATTACTAAAGCGTCATTGTCTACGGACTCATTCATCTCAGCGGCGTCGTTCCAAGAAACAACACGTGTTCTAACTGAGGCTGCAATCTTGGGCAAACGTGACGAATTACGTGGCCTGAAAGAAAACGTAATTGTAGGTCGTTTGATTCCTGCAGGTACTGGACTTGCCTATCACGAAACGCGTAAGCGTCAAGCGAGTGGTATAGATGCCGCACCTGCAGTAGTAGAAGAGGCAGATATTACAGAAGCAACAGTGTCGGAAGTGCCTGAGTCAGAAACAGGAAGCACCGAGATTGCTTGACAATGTATTGAACGCTAAATAGAATGCTAGGTTTTTCGGGATGGCGAATTTCGCCGTCCCGTAATTTTTACAGGATTAAAGGTTATGCCAACCATCAATCAATTAGTGCGCAAACCGCGCCAAAAAGTGGTCACCAAGAGCAAAGTGCCAGCTTTAGAAAGCTGTCCACAAAAGCGTGGTGTCTGTACACGTGTTTACACAACAACACCTAAAAAGCCAAACTCAGCGTTGCGTAAAGTCGCAAAAGTACGTTTGACTAACGGCTATGAAGTAATTAGCTACATCGGCGGTGAAGGCCATAACTTGCAAGAGCATAGCGTGGTTTTACTGCGCGGTGGTCGTGTGAAGGACTTGCCTGGTGTGCGTTACCATATGGTGCGAGGTAGCTTGGATACGGCTGGTGTTAAAGACCGTAAGCAATCACGTTCTAAATACGGTGCTAAGCGCCCTAAAGCGGCTTAATCATTGGCTTAGCCGCTTAAACTAAGGAATAGAGAAAATGCCTAGACGTAGAGAAGTCCCCAAACGCAACATCTTGCCTGATCCAAAATTTGGTAGCCAAGAAGTTTCTAAGTTTGTAAACGTATTGATGACTGGTGGTAAGAAATCAGTCGCTGAGCGTATTTTATATGGTGCGTTCGATCAAGTTACTCAAAAGAGTGGCAAGGATGCATTGGAAGTGTTCACGCTTGCAATTAGCAATTTGCGCCCAATCGTGGAAGTTAAGAGTCGCCGTGTTGGTGGTGCTAACTATCAGGTTCCAGTAGAAGTGCGTCCAAGCCGTCGAAGTGCTTTAGCAATGCGTTGGTTGCGTGATGCTGCGCGGAAGCGTGGTGAGAAATCAATGGGCTTGCGTTTGGCGGCTGAATTGGTTGAAGCTTCTGAAGGTCGCGGTTCTGCAATGAAGAAACGTGAAGAAGTTCACCGTATGGCAGAAGCTAATAAAGCATTCTCGCATTTCCGATTCTAATCAACAGATATAAAGAAAAAAGGTAATCGCTGTGGCTCGTAAAACCCCTATTGAACGCTACCGTAACATTGGTATTAGTGCGCACATTGACGCTGGTAAAACAACGACAACTGAACGTATTCTTTTTTACACTGGTGTTAACCACAAAATCGGTGAAGTGCATGATGGCGCAGCTACAATGGACTGGATGGAGCAAGAGCAAGAGCGTGGTATTACTATTACCTCTGCCGCAACTACCTGTTTCTGGGCTGGGATGGCGAAGCAGTTTGAGCAGCACCGTATTAATATTATTGATACCCCAGGTCACGTTGACTTCACAATTGAAGTTGAGCGTTCAATGCGCGTGCTTGATGGTGCATGCATGGTTTACTGTGCAGTAGGTGGTGTACAGCCACAATCGGAAACCGTTTGGCGTCAAGCTAATAAATATAAAGTGCCGCGTTTAGCGTTCGTAAACAAGATGGACCGTGCAGGTGCGGACTTCTTTAAAGTTTATGACCAAATGCGTACTCGTCTTAAAGCGAATCCAGTGCCATTGCAAGTGCCAATTGGCGCTTCGGAAACCTTTGAAGGTGTGGTTGACCTGATTAAAATGAAAGCCATTTATTGGGACGAAGCTTCGCAAGGGATGAAATTTGATTACCGCGATATTCCGGACAATTTAAAAGCTGATTGTGCTAAGTGGCGTGAAAATATGGTGGAAGCTGCGGCTGAAGCCAATGAAGAGTTGATGAACAAATACCTTGAAGAAGGTGATTTGTCAGAAGAAGACATTTTGGCTGGTTTGCGTATTCGTACAATCGCGTTTGAAATCGTTCCAATGATGTGCGGTTCAGCATTTAAGAACAAGGGTGTTCAAGCCATGTTGGACAAGGTAATTGAACTTATGCCTGCGCCTACTGATATTCCCCCAGTTAAAGCTGAGGATGAAAAAGGTAATCAAGTTCTATTGCGTGCTGCTGATGATGAGAAATTCTCAGCGTTAGCATTCAAGATTATGACTGATCCATTTGTTGGTCAATTAATTTTCTTCCGGGTTTATTCTGGTGTTGTCAATGCGGGGGATACTGTCTACAACCCAATTAAGGGTAAAAAGGAACGTATCGGCCGTATCGTACAAATGCACGCAAACACTCGTGAGCCACTTGATGAGGTTCGTGCAGGGGATATTGCGGCGGCTGTTGGTCTTAAAGAAGCGACAACAGGGGATACATTGTGTAGTCTAAATCACGAGGTAATTCTCGAGCGTATGATTTTCCCAGAGCCAGTAATTCACGTTGCTGTTGAGCCAAAAACAAAAGCTGACCAAGAAAAAATGGGAATCGCGCTTAATCGCTTGGCACAAGAAGATCCTTCATTCCGTGTTAAAACAGACGAAGAAACTAACCAAACCATTATTTCAGGGATGGGTGAGTTGCACTTGGAAATTTTAGTTGATCGTATGAAGCGTGAGTTTGGGGTTGAAGCTAATGTGGGTGCTCCACAGGTTGCATATCGTGAAGCGATCAAGAAGAAAGTAGAAGTTGAAGGTAAGTTCGTTAAGCAGTCTGGTGGTAAAGGTCAATACGGACATGTATGGCTTATTATGGAACCTAATGAACAAGGTAAGGGTTTTGAGTTCATTGATCAAATTAAAGGCGGTACTGTGCCACGTGAATTCATCCCTGCTGTTGAAAAGGGCTTGAGAGAAACCATCCCTAGCGGTGTTTTGGCTGGATTCCCGGTTGTTGATGTTAAAGTCACATTGTTCGACGGTTCTTACCATGATGTTGACTCAAACGAAAACGCATTTAAAATGGCCGCTTCTATTGGTTTTAAAGATGGTATGCGTAAAGCAGATCCAATCTTACTTGAGCCGATGATGGCTGTTGAAGTTGAAACACCAGAAGACTACATGGGTGATGTAATGGGTGACTTGTCATCACGTCGCGGTATGATTCAAGGTATGGATGATAGCCCTACAGGGAAAATTATTCGTGCAGAAGTGCCGTTGGCTGAGATGTTTGGTTACTCAACAGTTGTGCGTTCATTGTCTCAAGGCCGTGCAAGCTACAGTATGGAATTTAAGCATTACACAGAAGCACCAAGAAACGTTGCTGAAGCAATCATTAACAAGAAATAAGCATTAATTTAATTTAGATAGATTAAAGGAAGAAAAAAATGGCAAAAGGCAAATTTGAACGTACCAAGCCACACGTTAACGTAGGCACAATTGGACACGTTGACCATGGTAAGACAACATTAACAGCGGCGATTACGACTGTATTGACAAAGAAATTTGGTGGTGAAGCAAAGGCTTACGATCAAATTGACGCTGCACCAGAAGAAAAAGCACGTGGTATTACAATTAATACAGCACACGTTGAGTATGAAACAGCAAATCGTCACTATGCGCACGTTGACTGTCCAGGCCATGCTGACTATGTTAAGAACATGATTACTGGTGCTGCTCAAATGGACGGCGCTATTTTGGTATGTTCAGCAGCTGACGGTCCTATGCCACAAACACGTGAGCACATCCTTTTGGCTCGCCAAGTTGGTGTTCCATACATTGTTGTATTCCTAAACAAAGCAGACATGGTTGATGATGCTGAGTTGTTAGAGCTTGTTGAGATGGAAGTGCGTGATTTGTTATCTAAATACGACTTCCCTGGTGATGACACACCGATTATTCACGGTTCAGCAAAGCTGGCACTTGAAGGCGACCAATCAGAAATTGGTGAGCCAGCAATCTTCCGTTTGGCAGAGGCATTAGATACCTATATTCCATTACCAGAACGTGCTATTGATGGCGCATTCTTAATGCCAGTTGAAGATGTATTCTCAATCTCAGGTCGCGGTACTGTTGTAACAGGCCGTATTGAGCGCGGAATTGTTAAGGTTGGTGATGAAATTGAAATCGTTGGTATCAAGCCAACGCTAAAAACAACATGTACAGGCGTAGAAATGTTCCGCAAATTGCTAGACCAAGGTCAAGCAGGCGACAACGTTGGCGTATTGCTACGTGGTACAAAACGTGAAGAAGTTGAGCGTGGTCAAGTGTTGGCAAAAGCTGGCTCAATCAAACCACACACAAAGTTCACAGCAGAGATTTACGTGTTGGGTAAAGATGAAGGTGGTCGTCATACACCATTCTTTAATGGCTACCGTCCACAATTCTACTTCCGTACAACAGACGTAACTGGCGCAGTTGAATTGCCAGCGGGTACAGAAATGGTGATGCCTGGTGATAACGTATCAATCACAGTGACGTTGATTGCACCAATTGCGATGGAAGACGGTTTGCGTTTCGCGATTCGTGAAGGCGGCCGTACTGTTGGTGCGGGTGTTGTTGCTAAGATTATTGAATAATCTAAATATTAATTTGTAGT
>CAJBIA010000023.1 GCA_903953055.1 uncultured Methylophilaceae bacterium | reverse complement strand
CTCACGGCTGGAACTGGCCTGCAGGATAGTGGCGGTATCAATGTAGAAAGTGCCCCCGTCGGTCTGGCCCATCTCGGTCCAGCCTGCGTGGGCACCGCTGGCAAGCATAAGCAGTGAAAGTGCTTGCAAATAAAGTCTCTTCATGTCAGTTGTCTTCGCTGTTATCTTGAATCAGTAGTGTCCCAACGTTCTCACATCAGGGCTTCGTAAGTTAATGATTTGCTTGCAGAATTTGGCATTCCAGTCTGGTCTCGATTTGAACGTCGAGCGTCAGACTTATGGCCTTTTGCGCGACAGCGCGAAGGGCCGGTATGCACCAAGGCAAGCTCGTGTTTTCTCAGCTCATGGCCTTTTTGCCCATGAGCACCTTTCGACGCTGTGTTGCCAAGCATCGTGGCGAGCACAAGGTCAAGGACTTTTCCTGCCTGGACCAGTTCTTCGCCATGGCCTTTGCGCAACTGACCTACCGCGAGTCCTTGCGCGATATCGAAGTCAACCTGCGGGCCCAAGCCAATCGGCTGTACCACATGGGCTTTCGATGCTCTACGATTTCGCGCAACACACTGGCCAATGCGAACGCCACCCGACCTTGGCAAATCTACGCCGACTTCGCGCAACATCTGATTGCCATGGCCAGGCCGCTGTATGCCAAAGAACCCTTGGGTATCGATCTGGATGCGACCGTCTATGCGTTCGACGCCAGCACCATCGACTTGTGTCTGTCCTTGCATCCGTGGGCACCGTTTCGCTCCACCAAGGCCGCCATCAAGTTGCACACCTTGCTGGATCTGCATGGCTCCATCCCCAGCTTCATTCACATCACAGACGGCAAGACCCACGAGGTCAATGTGTTGGACGATTTGGTGCTCGAAGCCGGGGCGTTCTACCTGATGGACCGGGGCTATCTGGACTTCAAAAGGTTGTATGTCATTCATCAGGCACAGGCCTTCTTCGTGACGCGTGCCAAGAGCAACACTCAATTCAGGCGGCGCTACTCCAATCCCGTGGACCGCGGTACCACCTCGGTCGTCTGCGATCAGATCGGTGTGCTCACGGTGTTCTATTCCAGCAAGGACTATCCAGCGCCTCTGCGCAGAGTGGTGGTCAAGGACGAAACGGGCAAGCGCATCACGTTTCTGACCAACAACTTCGCGTTGAAGCCAGAACTCATTGCCGACTTGTACCGTCAACGCTGGAAGGTCGAGCTGTTCTTCAAATGGATCAAGCAACACTTGCGCATCAAGGCGTTTCTGGGCACCAGCGAGAACGCTGTGAAGACGCAAATCTGGATTGCCATTTGCACCTACGTGCTGATCGCCATTACAAAGAAACGTTTGCATCTTGAGCATCACAGCCTTTACGAAATCCTACAAATCCTGAGCCTGACCATGTTTGAAAAAACCCCTATAAATCAACTACTTACGCCACCCTCAGCAAATGCAGATCCGAGTTCTGAGCCTCAACAGCTCGTTCTCCTCTGAAAAACGTTGGGACACTACTGGAACAACATCATTGAGCAGGATCACCGGGCTGTGAAACGAATTACCAATCCCATGCTGGGGTTCAAGTCATTCTGGAGCGCACAAAAACTGATCGCTGGAATCGAGACCATGCATATGGTGAAGAAGGGGCAGCTGGACTGCCCCACCGGACGACTCGCGTCCGCGGCAGACCAGTTCTACAGCCTGGCATTGTGAATTCCCCCTGGCAATCACCACTTTACTTGGTCGGCTCGCACTAATGCGACACAACCGGAAAGTTGCCGTCCGTAGATTGGTGGCATGGCAGACCAATAAGTCAGATATCGATCCAACTTTTCCAGCCTACGTCTT
>CAJBIA010000022.1 GCA_903953055.1 uncultured Methylophilaceae bacterium | reverse complement strand
TGGTGGAGATGGGGGGAATCGAACCCCCGTCCGCAAGCCCTCCACAGACAGTTCTACATACTTAGCTGTGTTGTTTGATTTAACTTATTCCACACCAACGAGCAAGCAAGAAATAAGCGAGTTACCTTAGAGTTAATGAAGTGCTAAGTAACCCAACACATCACGTATCCCGTGTATATGACGCTGCGATGGCTTTCGCCATCCACCCCACGGGAGAGATGGTGCAGCGTCCAGCCGGATTAAGCGGCTAGAGCGTAAGTTTCGTCGTTTGCGACTATACTTTTTTCAGCTGTATTTACGAGGGAACTGAGCCTCGGTATGCCCTGCACTGCTTTGCAACCCACGTCGAAACCTGGTCATCCCCGGGTGGTTTGTATTTCAGTGGTTATCAGATGGGGCTGGTCTTGCATATTTTCAAGGGCCTTACTAATAACTAAGATTATTATACGCTAGTCTCTTTAGCGACTAACCATCTTTATCAACCTACATTAGAAGCGCTTAAAGTCTTCTGAAAATCGAACCGTTTTAGGAACAACCATCCAAAAACTGCTGTCCATAGAAAACAATTTCAAAAGCGAAGAAGCACAAGACATGGATTTTAAGATGAGTCATTCCGAGACAGTTGTTGGAATTGATGTTGGTGGAATTAAGAAAGGGTTTCATGCGGTCGTTAATCTTAATGGGCACTATCACCATAAATTTCATTCCACAGACCCCAAGGAGCTAGCCGATTGGGTGCTAAGCCATCAACCCATTGCTGTTGCTATTGATGCGCCCGCCATGTTTAGTGAAGACGGTCGATCAAGATTTGCTGAACGGGAACTCGTGAACAATGGACTACGATGTTTCTATACACCAACCCGAGCGCTTGCTTTGAAAAGTCGATTTTATGATTGGGTGTTTAATGGGGAGCGTCTTTACCAAGCCTTTGGCTTACCCCTTTTTTCTGGGGAACCTCATTCAATTCCATGCGTCATGGAAACTTTTCCCCACGCGATTGATAGTCTTCTCTGGGCAAACCAACCCAGTGGCACCAATAAAGAGCGCAAGCTGGCCAAGCGCACTCGTACCTTAATAGAAAAAGTACAGTATGACGTCAGCCAATCAAACAACATCGATTTCATTGATGCAGCCCTATGCGCAGTTGCTGCAGATTATTTTGCTAAGAATCAATTCATTGCTTACGGGTGCCAAAATGAGGGATTTATTGTGCTCCCCAAAATAGTCTAAAAGTCCTCGCCGTCATGTCACAAATTAATTTAGGAAACAAAGCAACTTTAAGCAAGAAATTGTTTCAAATGAGAGTAATAAATTAAATTTCATTATTAATTTTCTAAGGTAAAAATCATGTTAAAAAAATTAGTTGGCGCAAGTGTGTTGTTGGGTCTTGTTTCATCTGTTGCGGTGGCAGGAGAATGTGATGTGGCGATCGAAGCGACTGCGAGCATGGCATTTTCTGCCAAAGAAATTACGATCAACAAAACCTGTAAAGAAGTGAATCTGACGCTTAAAAACGCTGGCACAATGCCCAAAGCGGCAATGGGCCACAATCTCGTGATTACTAAAAAAGCCGACATGCAATCAGTGCTCGCTGATGGCAATGCTGCTGGATTAGGTAAAAACTTCGTCAAAGAAAATGATGACCGTGTGATTGCTAACACCGCCGTTCTTGGTGGTGGAGAGTCAGCCACGATCAAATTCAAAACCGATAAATTGAATGCTAAAGATACGTTTGCATTCTTCTGCAGCTTCCCAGGTCATGCTGCGGTCATGAATGGTGTAGTGAAGGTGAATTAAGTCAGTTAGCTTTTTTAATGAGCGACTTACCCAACAAGGGACCTTAAGAGGTCCCTTGTTGTTTCTAGCTTTTACTTCATAAAATGATCAAATAATATAAAGAGTACTGCAGTCAAAAGGATGGACACGAAGAGTGTCACAAAAAATCCATAGCCACTTCTCAACATCCAACTAAAGAACGGCAAAATTGGCATGACCGGGATGACGTATAAGAAATTATTTTGAGCAAGGTCAGCAATCAATTTGGTATTTTTCGTTTCAAACCACAAAATCGTATAGGTGGTAAATGAAACGATGGGCAGCGCCAATAAAATGGCCCCAAGAGTACTGCCCTTCCTTCCTAATTCTGTCACGCAAACAATAATGAATACTGAAATGAGCGTCTTGATAATCAGCATCATTGATTTACTTTGCCTTAACCTTGGCCACTTCCAACCCTTTTAATAAATTAATGGCTTGCGAGTACTGAAAGTCTTTATCCGTTCCCGCTTCGAATTGCCCAGTGTCGGCAAATTGGGTTCTAGCAGGCTCTTTTTCTATGGTGGCCACATTGGCATGCTGCTTGTCTTTATCGAGGACCTCTTTAGAATTTGCTAAATGATTCGCCAGCGATGATTCTCTTCTTAATTTCGCGTCTTCTTCAGGGGTGATAGCAGGGTCTTCGACAATAAAATCTGGCGTAATGCCCTTCGCTTGGATCGAGCGGCCACTGGGTGTGAAATATCTTGCCACGGTCAGCTTCACCGCCGAGCCATTACTTAAAGGCAGCAAGGTCTGAATCGTCCCCTTACCAAAGCTTTGCGTGCCAAGCACTTTTGCACGCCCATGATCTTGCAAGGCGCCAGAGACAATTTCTGCAGCGGATGCAGACCCTGCATTGACTAAGACGACCATCGGCACGGTTTTCATTTCCGGTGGTAGGTCTTTAAGGTAATCATCACGCGAATCTGGACCAATGTAATTTCTTGGATTCGCAAATAAACGCATCTTAGAATCAGGCGTTTTGCCATCTGAGTAAACTACCAGAGAATCTTTTTTTAAGAATGCAGCGCTCACCGACACGGCAGAAACGACCAAGCCCCCAGGATTATTTCTTAAATCGAGGACTAATCCTTTTAATGGACCTTCTGTTTTTTCAACAATCGTTGCAAGTGCCTTGGCCAGATCCTGGCCAGTATGTTCCTGGAACTGAGTGATCCGCACATAAGGATAGCCACTATCCGTGAGCTTATATTTGACACTGGGGTTCTTAATAATCGCACGAGTGAGCGTAATCTCGACCAAGCCAGCCTCGCCCTTTCTTAAAATGCTGAGTTTGATTTGCGTGTCGGGCTTGCCGCGCATCTTCTTAATCGCATCTCCAATCGTCAAACCCTTAACTGAAACTCCGTCAAGTTGGGTAATAAGATCTCCTGGTTTAATCCCTGCCCGATATGCGGGCGTGTCCTCAATCGGAGAAACCACTTTTACCAGCCCATCTTCCATGCCTACTTCTAGACCCAGACCACCGAACTCTCCGCCTGTAGCGATCCCGAAATCCTTGAGGCCCTCGTAATCTAAATAGGTTGAGTGGGGATCGAGTCCTGCAAGCGCACCTTTAATCGCATCATTGAATAATTTATTATCATCAATATCTTCTACATAATTGTTTTTAATCACCGAATACACTTCAGTAAATTTCTTTAACTGTTCCCTGGGGTAATCATTGAGTGTTTCCGTGGCCGCTAATGACTCAAGGTTAAAGAACAAGGCAAATGCCAGCATGCATGTAGTTTTTTTATTGAGGAACATAAAAGTTTCCTAAAGTTAAATGAATTAAATATCGATTATTAATATGAAGACATGGAAATATCGAGACTAGTTCGATTCATTCTTATTTTCAATACTTTTTGAATGCCGGCAGGCGTTCGAACAATATTTCACCTCATCCCACACCAGCTTCCACTTCTTTCGCCAAGCAAAGGGACGCTGACAGACTAAACATATTTTTGTAGGAAGGTCTGATT
>CAJBIA010000021.1 GCA_903953055.1 uncultured Methylophilaceae bacterium | reverse complement strand
AGACATTAATCGCAATGGTGGCGACCCCTAAACAAAGCAAGGCCAGCCAAAACTTAGTTATTTCACCTAATGGCAAAGTCCATCTCAATATGATGCTTGCCAAAACCATCCCCCATAATGCGCCCGCTGTCAGCCAGATCAAACTGAACTCGCCGCCAAATTGCAGCGCAGTAAATAAGATCTTAATTAGAACTGTTAAAAAAAGTAGGCCATTCAAAATTCGCCACTGAGGCGCTTTTGCACGCAACCCCAAGGACAACAATAAGGCGACGCCAAGCCAACATAAGGCGGTAATTAAGGTCTCTTGCACTACTTGATTGATCACCAAGGTTCCCCAATCAATCGAACCAAAAATCGCATGGCCCCATACACCGGTGCCCAACCAAGAGCTTTGGGGATAAATTTGTGACCAAGGAAATAGTAAGAAATGTGCACAAGCACCCCAATTTAAGCCAAACCATTGATCAAATCGACGCCTCACGATACTGCCTGACAGCCATTGCGGGCCTAATGGAATAGCCAATAAACCTCCTAAGAGGCCACCAAAAATATTGGCCCACCAGTCCATCAGGCTGGGTATTCGGGTTGGTAGCCATGACTGCAAGGTTTCTACACTCAGGGCCAAGATGGCGCTGAGGCTTAGAGCAATACCCAAAGCAACAAAGTTGCGCCAGCGTGGATAAGCAGCAAATACCAACAAAAATCCAAATGGGATATACGCCAGGATATTCACTGAAACATCAAATAAAGTAATAAATCTTGGTAAAGGAGCGTCTATCCAAGCCCAAGCATCAATACCGTTCTGAAAGTCGAAATCAAATGGATTAAGGCTGATATAAATGATGAGGAGCGCATAACTGAGGCTCATAACCCTAGCTAAAGGCATGGCCTGTAAAGGCCAAACAAACTTATAGGGGCGCTGATCTTTTTGATCCATCCCACAATTCTAGGTCAGACCTTTCTACAATGTCGGAATGACTGCAAATTGCATCCTTGAGCGCGTTACCGAGACTAAATCAACCAATGATGATCTGTTGGCGCGCTGGCGCGCAGGTGAACTCATTGACCCAGTAGCTCGTATTGCCCATAAACAAACTGCTGGCAAAGGGAGAGTAGGTCGAGCATGGCTGGCCAATCCAGAGGATTCCCTCTGCTTTTCCCTCGCATTTCCATTTAAAAGAACTCCTGCTGAACTGAGCGGTCTTAGCTTGTTAGTTGGCCTATCAGCCCTTGACGGCATTGCGCAGGCCTGCAATTTGAACGAGTCAGAGCTTCAAGCGGCCGGTCTTCATCTGAAATGGCCTAATGACTTATTGATCAATAACCGCAAATTGGGCGGCATTCTCATTGAGGGTGGACAGGCAAAAGCGGGTGACCCAACCTGGATGATTATTGGGATTGGTATTAACTTACGCAATGCAGAAGCAATTGAAGCAAATCTAGAGAGCGGACTCAAGGTGAGCTCACTCTCTCAGATTACTCAATCCCCTCCCGATGTTGAGTACCTTTGGCTCAAATTAATTTCCTCGCTTGAATATCATCTTGCGGAGTT
>CAJBIA010000020.1 GCA_903953055.1 uncultured Methylophilaceae bacterium | reverse complement strand
TGAAGGCGTGATATTAAAGACTTGTCGGCGCTAGGTCAATAAAAAAGCTTAAAAATCTCGGATTTTTTTATTGGATTAAATGATTATTTCTACTCGATACGATGTATTGTATGGGGCAAAAATCTATCAGTCTAAAACTTATTCCGTAAACAGGATCTCGATTAAAAAATCAACATATGCGTCATTTTAAATCTGAAAATAACTCTCAAGCCCAATCTCGTCAGCATAGCGATTGGCAGGTGATTAGAAATCTGATGCCATATATTTGGCAATTTAAAGCGAGGGTGATCATTACCTTGCTCTGTTTGATTGGTGCCAAGGTCGCCAATCTTGGTGTTCCAATTGTGCTGAAAAAAATTGTGGACGCCTTGAGCATCTCCTCGACATCTCAGATGTTGCTAGTTGTGCCTGTTAGTCTAATTATTTCTTATGGGCTATTGCGCTTATCTGCATCTTTGTTTGGTGAACTAAGAGAGTTGATCTTCGCTAAAGTGACTGAAAGTGCAGTTAGGAAAGTGGGCTTGCAGGTTTTTAACTATGTCCATGCTTTATCCCTGCGCTTTCACTTATCGCGGCAAACAGGTGGGATGACCAGAGATATTGAGCGGGGGACCCGGGGTATTCAGTCGCTTATCTCCTATTCTCTTTACAGCATCATTCCGACGCTCATTGAGCTTTTAATGGTGTTGGGGTATTTCTTTTTTGTTTATAACCTTTGGTTTGTGGTGATTACGCTCATTGCGCTGACTTCTTATGTGGTGTTTACCATTGTTGTGACGGAATGGCGAACTAACTTTAGACGACAAATGAATGATTTGGATTCGAAAGCAAATCAAAGGGCAGTGGATTCTTTAATTAACTTTGAGACGGTTAAGTATTTTGGCAACGAGCAATACGAAGCCGTACGTTATGATGACAATCTTAAAAAATACGCCCAAGCTGCAGTCAAATCACAAAAGTCTTTAGCGTTTTTGAATTTTGGCCAACAAACCATCATTGGTATTGGGTTGATTTTTATTCTAGGGTTGGCAAGTTCAGGTGTGGCAAAAGGCCAAATGACGATTGGTGATTTGGTACTGGTGAACGTGTTGATGATACAGCTTTATATTCCGCTTAACTTCTTGGGGGTGCTTTATCGAGAAATGAAGCAATCGCTTACCGATATTGATCGAATGTTTGGTTTGCTTGAAACGTATCAAGAGGTCGCAGATAAGCCTAACGCTTTGCACTTAATAGTGCATTCTCCGACGCTTGGCCCACATGTGGTATTTAAAGAGGTTTCTTTTTACTACGAGCCGAATCGTCAAATATTAAACCAAGTTTCTTTTGAAATCTTGCCTGGTCAAACCACCGCGGTAGTGGGTCATAGCGGCGCTGGAAAAAGCACGTTGTCTCGTCTCTTGTTTCGATTTTATGATGTGCAACAGGGCGTCATTTTATTTGATGGGCAGAACATTCAAGATGTTCAACAAGCTACGCTGCGCCAAGTGGTTGGGATTGTTCCCCAGGACACGGTACTGTTTAACGATACCATAGGCTATAACATTGCTTATGGAAAACCTGGTGCGACGCAATTAGAGATTGAATCTGCAGCGAAGTCAGCGCAAATCCATGACTTTATTGAAACGTTGCCTGATGGTTATCAAAGCGCGGTGGGTGAGCGTGGCCTTAAGCTCTCCGGCGGTGAAAAACAGCGAGTGGCGATTGCAAGAACCCTGCTCAAGCATCCTGCATTGCTGATATTTGATGAAGCGACATCTGCACTGGACTCTGAAACGGAGCGGTCAATCCAAACCGAACTTAATGATTTGGCGCGTAACCGTTCAACCTTAATTATCGCGCATCGACTTTCAACCATTACTCATGCCCACCAAATTTTAGTGATGGAAGAGGGCGCTATCATTGAGCGTGGGACCCACGAATCACTGCTCGCGCTGGGGCAACGCTATGCAGAAATGTGGCGCGTGCAACAATCTCAGAACGCTTCTAGTTAGTCGTTGTCAATGTAAGAGGAATATCAAAGCCTTTTGTGCATGATGTGAAGCGCTGTTTTTAACAAACTCTAACTGATGAATGTATGGATCAACTTTTAAATCGTAGTATCAAACTCAATCAAACCTCTCCTGAAATACTTAGGGCACAAATAAGAGCTTCCTTTCATCAAACGGCTGACTTGTATGAAAGTTTGTTTGAGAATTTGGTGTCGGATGAGGCTTATTTTGTTAAGCCGATTAGCTTACGCCATCCGCTCATTTTTTATTTCGGCCACACCAATACATTCTTTATCAATAAACTCATCCTCTCAGGACTCATCTCTAAACGTGTTAATGCCAAGTTTGAGTCCATGTTTGCGGTGGGTGTGGATGAAATGGGTTGGGATGATGTCAACGATCAAAACTATGATTGGCCTAAAGTGCACGAGGTAAAGGTCTATCGCGCTCGGGTTCGCCAAGTCGTTGATGCATTAATTTCTGAATTGCCACTCAATTTACCCATCGACTGGGAAAGCCCTTGGTGGATCATTTTAATGGGAATCGAGCATGAGCGAATTCACTTAGAAACGAGCTCAGTGCTGATCCGTCAGCACGCATTGAAGTATGTTAAGCCATCAGCTGATTGGTCGATCTGTCCCGAACAGCACGCTCCAGCGCCAATCAATAGCTTAGTAAATATCAACGCCCGTGATGTGGAAATTGGTAAGCGAGATGCAAGCTATGGTTGGGATAACGAATATGGGGTTTTCGAGAAGCATTGTTCAGCCTTTCAGGCTGCAATGTATTTAACATCTAACGCTGAATTTCTTGGGTTTGTTGAGGCGGGAGGCTATACAAATGATGCCTATTGGGCTGAAGAGGGTCTTTCATGGAAAAAGTATGCCAATGCTACTCATCCCACTTTTTGGACCGGGCAGGCTAGTCAATGGAAACTGAGGGTGATGGCTGAGGAAATTGCCATGCCTTGGAGCTGGCCTGCTGAAGTGAATTATCATGAGGCAAAGGCTTTTTGTAATTGGAAAACAGAACAATTAGGTGCGACTGTCAGGATGCCAACTGAAGCAGAGTGGTATAGCCTTTTCGAAGAGGCGGGCTTGTCTGAAGAGGGTGTTTCTAATAGCGAAGAAGCTAACTTGTATTTAGATCATTTTGCTTCCTCATGCCCCGTGAATAAGTTTGCGCACGGTGAGCTGTTTGATGTGGTGGGCAATGTGTGGCAATGGACCGAAACGCCGATTTTCCCATTCGACGGGTTTAAAGTGCATCCTATTTACGATGACTTCACTACGCCAACGTTTGATGGACGTCATAATTTAATCAAGGGCGGCTCTTGGATAGGGACCGGTAATGAGGCTCTAAAAAGCGCGCGCTATGCGTTTCGTCGCCACTTTTTTCAACATGCGGGGTTTCGTTATATTGTGACTGATACCCCTATTGAAGACCACTCATCTCATTACGAGGATGACAAGCAACTTTCTGAATATGCTGAGTTTCACTACGGGGCCACCTACTATGGCGTTCCAAACTTTCCTAAAGCATTGAGCGAGCTAGCAATTAACGTGATGCAAGGTCAGCCCATGAGAACGGCATTGGATTTAGGCTGTGCTACTGGCCGTGCAACCTTCGAATTGGCTAAACATTTTGATCACGTAACAGGCATTGATTTTTCAGCAAGGTTTATTGGCTTAGCGCTCAAGCTAGCACAGCAGGGGGTTTTACGTTACACCATGGCTACTGAAGGTGATTTAGTGAGCTATCAAGAGCGAAGCTTAGCTGACTTGGGTTTAGAGGATGTGGTAAAGAAGGTGGATTTTTGGCAGGGCGATGCTTGTAATCTAAAGCCCAGTTTTACGGGGTATGATTTGATTTTAGCGGCGAATTTGATTGACCGTTTATATAGCCCACGACATTTCTTAAATGCAATTCACAACAGACTCAATATTGGCGGGATATTAATGATTACTTCACCTTATACGTGGTTAGAAGAGCACACGCCCCGTGAGGAGTGGATTGGGGGCTTTAAACGAGATGGGGAAAATGTCACCACACTTGATGGTCTGAAGGAGTTGCTAGGTCAACATTTTGAACTGGTGAATCAGCCATTGAAGGTGCCTTTTGTGATTCGTGAAACGCAACATAAGTTTCAACATACATTGTCTGAAGTGACTTTTTGGAAGCGCATTTTGTGACCCAGTCATTCGATAAATTCATCAATCGTCAGGGCACGCTGTCGCTCAAATATGATGGCTTGCAGCAAATATTTGGCAGAACAGATGTTCAGCCTATGTGGGTTGCCGACATGGATTTTGCTGTTCCTGATGCAGTCACTCAGGCCCTTCAGGCAAGGGCTGAGCATCCGATTTATGGCTATAGTCTGGCGCCCGAATCCCTTTATGATGCGCTTATTGATTGGATGCACCTTAAGCACAATTGGCATGTTGAGCGTGAGTGGATTGTGCTTACGCCAGGGGTTGTCCCTTCCTTGAGTTTGGTAGTGACAGCGCTGACGAATCAAGATGATGGCGTTATCGTCCAACCACCTGTGTATTTCCCGTTTTAGTCCGTAGCAAATAATACCGGAAGGCGTTTGATTGAAAATCCACTGGTTTTAACGCTCGATAGCCTTGGTAGCTCCACTTATGCAATTGATTTTGAGCATTTTGAAGCGTGCGCAAAACAGGCGAAGATCCTATTGTTCTGCTCGCCACATAACCCAGTTGGCCGAGTGTGGAGTAAGAATGAGTTACAAAAACTATTGGCGATCGCAAAACAACATCGGCTGATTATTTTGTCTGACGAGATCCATGCGGATTTGGTTTATCCCGATGCCAAACATCATGTGCTTAGCACATTAGACATTGAACAAAATACCGTGATAACCGCCGTTGCGCCTAGCAAGACTTTTAATATTCCAGGGTTAGGGTTGTCAGCTTTAATTGTTCCGCATGCGTCATCTCGGAGAGCGATTCAATCCCACTTAACTGCGACAGGGGTGTCGGTGACTAACCCCTTTAGTTTAGTTGCTTTTGAGGCGGCTTATCGGCATGGGCATGATTGGTTAAATGCCTTGCTTGCTTACCTGCATGAGACGCGGGACATGGTGATGGCTTACGCCAAAAAATATTTACCTAAAATCACGATTATTCCGGCACAAGGCACTTATTTGTTGTGGCTGGATTGTCATCAATTAGGACTGAGCGATGAATTGCTTCATCAGTTTTTCCTTGAAAAGGCAAAGCTTGCGCTGTCGCCTGGGGCGGTCTTTGGCAAGGGAG
>CAJBIA010000019.1 GCA_903953055.1 uncultured Methylophilaceae bacterium | reverse complement strand
GTGGATCAATCTTGCCTTGGCGAGCCAATGCATTCAGATTTTGGGTGTATTGATCTAAGGGGCTTTCCTTGCCAGATGAAGCGCCCTCTTCAGTCTCTTGCGCAACATCTGCAGGCTTCACATGCTCAGCTTGATCTTTACGAACACCATGGCTGATAAAGTTCACCACGTCCAAGCGAGTGACGCCTTGCTGTTGCAAGAAATACACTGCGTGCGAATCCTTTTCACCAAAGATGGCAACCAATACATTGGCGCCAGTAACTTCTTTTTTACCATTGGAGGTGGATTGCACATGCATGATGGCACGCTGAATCACACGCTGAAATCCAAGCGTAGGCTGAGTATCTACTTCATCATTACCAGGAACAACTGGAGTGTTGTCATTGATAAAGTTTTTCAACTGAGCACGCAACTCGGCGATATTGACTGCGCAGGCCTTAAGCACTTCCACTGCCGTTGCATTGTCTAGTAATGCGGCTAACAAGTGCTCAACCGTAATGAACTCATGTCGTGATGCTCTTGCATCAACAAACGCCATGTGCAAACTGACTTCTAATTCTTGGGCAATCATGCTTCCTCCATAGTGCACTGTAGTGGGTGGCCCGCTTCGCGGGAGAGTTCGATAACTTGGTGCACTTTGGTGGCAGCAACATCGCGAGTAAACACCCCGCAAATACCTTTGCCAACTAAATGAACTTGCAACATGATGCGTGTAGCTGTTTCATGATCCTTATTAAAATACTCTTGAATGACCATCACCACAAATTCCATCGGGGTGTAATCGTCATTCAATAACAAAACTTTGTACATTGAAGGGGCCTTAACCTTCTCGGCCTGCTTTTCGAGAAGAGTGGTGTCTTCAATATAAGGGTTGGCTGGTGTGCCAGTAGTAGGATTTTTCGGGGCGATGCTCATGAGAAACATTCTAAACACAGATATCTAAACTTTAATTTACTGGGGTCTTGTGGTTAAAAACCCGCAAAAACCTCTCTTAATCCTATATTGGGGCATTTTTCTGTAAAAAAAGGGGTGTTTATAGGGGGGTAGACCCATATAACTCCTTGACACCCCTAGAAAAAGGGCAAACAATCGGGGGGTAGGCTTCAAAAGAGGTTCTATTTAGGCGTGTTGTGGAGCGAGACTGATTAAAAAGTATTTACCCTCATCACGGTTGTTTTAAGTTTATGTAATGGAGTTCGCATGGCGACCGGAATTGTTAAGTGGTTCAATGATGCAAAAGGTTTTGGCTTTATCAAACCTGATGATGGTGAAGAAGAGTTGTTCGCGCATTTCAGCGCAATTACTATGCCTGGGTTCAAAACCCTTAAGGAAAACCAAAAGGTAACGTTTGACATTACCCAAGGTCCTAAAGGCAAGCAAGCTACCAATATCCAAGCGGCTTAATAGTCCTTAGATCATTATGGAAAACCCAGGATTCTTTCCTGGGTTTTTTTTCGCCTGCAATTTGCCCGACTTAAAATACTCAACATGCATACAACCATAAAAACTTTACGCAGTCTTTTTGCATTCTCTTTTCTCATCGGCTCATGCCTCGCCTCCGCTCAAGTCAATACTGGATTACCAAGCATTGAATTAAAAACCGGGATCTATCGTATCCAGGCAGAAGTTGCTGATACACCTCAAGCAAGAGAAGTAGGGCTCATGAATCGCAGTAGCATGCCGGTAAATTCAGGAATGCTGTTTATCTTTGAACAAAAAGCTGGGCATTGCTTTTGGATGAATAACACTAAGATCCCCCTTTCGATTGCATTCATCGCTGACGATGGCAGGATTGTTAATATCGAAGAGATGCAAGCCAACACCACTAACAATCACTGCCCTAAGGCGGCTGTGCGTTATGCCTTAGAGATGAATGCCCGCTGGTTTGCCGAGCGTACGCTGACACCCGGTACTGTGGTTACAGGCCTTCCCAGGTAAT
>CAJBIA010000018.1 GCA_903953055.1 uncultured Methylophilaceae bacterium | reverse complement strand
TTGATTTTGTATCTGGATTACATAGTTCTTGGCATTGTTGTCGCCAGTCTTGTTCCATCATTTTGGGTAGTCTATAAATGACAACATTTAAAAAACTACCGATGATCAGGCCAAACAAACTGAAGCATGCGACAAATAATGTAGAATTTTGTTGTAAGAGTTTTATTATTTCAGGCATAGGGGTATTCTTTTATTAAGTAGTAGCATATTCGCATTGAAATATAGCGAGGGCAACTTTATAAATAAATTGTCCTCTTGAAATGCAAAAAATAGTCACCAATATATAATGTATATAAATGTTGCATAGGAATAATTTTATGTGCGCTGCCCCAAATATTGAAGCGAGTACGTTGGACATGAATGAAGATCAGGTAGCGGCTTGGACGAAGCCGATTGTTTGCCGGGTTGAAGTGGATTTGCCTAATTGGATGGCTGAATTAACTGGAGATAAAAATTGGGAAGTCTTCAATGAAGAAGAAACCGATGACTACATGATTTATGCCATGCGTTTTGGTCGACGTGAGGCTGAGGTGACCTTGTATCACAGTGGCTATGCAGTGGTTGATGTAGACGGTGAGTCTTTATTCAATGGGACTTTAACCAATGGTCAGAATGCCTGTGCTCAATTGAGTTACTTCAATGCGGAAGATGGCGAACCCATTACGTTTAATTAAACGTAAATTTAATAGCTTCTATTCACGGCAAAATTTGCTAAATCAATCAGTGCTTGGTGGTGTTGATTTTTAGGAAGATTTTCGATGGCTTGGCAAGCCAATTTTGACTCAGTTTCGGCAATGGTTCTCACGTAATCTAGTGCCCCGGTTTCCTTAACCGCTTGAATGACTTCGGATATGTCGTTCAATCCGCCTTGTTCTATCGCTTGACGAATTAGATTTTTTTGTGCGACATTGCCGTTTCTCATGGCGAATAGAAGCGGGAGTGTTGGCTTGCCCTCAGCAATGTCATCCCCAAGATTTTTTCCGATATTTTCACTTTCACCGCTTAAATCTAGAACATCATCAATGAGTTGAAATGCTGTGCCTATCCGCATGCCATATTCAGCCAAAGCATTTTCACTTTCTGCAGAGGCATCGCAAACAACAGCGCCTAGTCTAGTTGCCGCTTCAAATAACTTAGCGGTTTTGTAATGAATCACACGAAGGTAATCTTCGTCGCTAATATCCGCATCATTGATATTGAGGAGTTGCAGGACTTCACCTTCGGCGATAATGTTTGTTGCCTCAGATAAGATTTCCATGACGCGCATATTTTGCACTTCTACCATCATTTGGAATGCTCGAGAATAAACAAAATCTCCGACTAATACACTGGCCGCATTTCCAAATAGGGTATTGGCAGTGGCGCGTCCACGACGCATGGATGATTCATCTACGACATCATCGTGCAGCAAGGTTGCCGTATGAATAAACTCAACGACAGCAGCAAGGGTATGGTGATGCGAATTGACCTTGCCAAAGACGCCTGCTGAAAGCAGGACTAATGCAGGGCGCAGGCGTTTACCGCCGCTATTAATAATATAGTCAGCCACTTGATTAATTAGAGCAACCTCAGAATGAAGCGATTTGCGAATGACGAGATCGACTGCACGCATGTCGTCGTCAATGCAAGATTGGATGTGGGTGAGAGACAATTGAGGCTACCAATAATATTTTCAATGATTTTAGCATTGATGAAATAGATTTTGCCGGTCTTTTTTAATAGATTGCCTTGTCTTAAAGCGCTGTAAACTGCTTGGCTTGGCAGGAATATCATCTTTAGATAGCGTTGGGGACTCAAGTTTTTTACAGTATGCGGATTTTGTATTTGCTTAAGTCTGAATTTTACGTATAATGCGCAGTTCATTTGAATGCGTAGCAAACGAGGCTTAATCATGTATGCAGTCATCAAGACTGGCGGTAAGCAGTACCGCGTAACCCCTGGCTTAAAGCTTAAGGTGGAAAAATTAACTGGTGATGTCGGTACCGACGTTACTATCGATCAAGTATTGGTGCTGGCTGATGGCGAGAATGTCACTATTGGCGCACCACTCATTGCTGGCGCTAGCGTGACAGCAACAGTGATCTCACACGGTCGTGGCGATAAGGTAATGATTTTTAAATTCCGTCGTCGTAAACACTATCGTAAGACACAAGGTCATCGTCAAAGTTATACAGAAATCCAAATTGCTGATTTCGGTGGCGCTTCAACTAAACCAGCAAAAGCTAAAGCTGTAAAAGCTAAAGCTGCTGAATAAGGAGTAGAAAATGGCACATAAGAAAGCTGGCGGTAGTTCCCGTAATGGTCGTGACTCGCAGGCCCAACGATTAGGTGTTAAAGCCTTCGGTGAGCAAGAAGTTTCAGCGGGTAGCATCATTGTTCGTCAACGTGGCACACGTATGCACGCTGGTGAAAATGTTGGCATGGGTAAAGACCACACACTCTATGCAAAAGTTGATGGTAAAGTTGCTTTTGCAATTAAAGGTGCATTGCGTCGTAAGATGGTAAGCATTATCCCAATCTAATATTAGCAAGCACTATAAAAAGCCCTATCGCTTGGTAGGGCTTTTTTGTTTTATATGGGGCTAACTTGGCGGTATGATACGGTTAGTTCCAAATGGATTTTAAGCTTGAGTTCCAATGCTGAGTCCGAAGCGTTAAATCAATTTGTGCGGTGATCAATGAAATTTATAGATGAAGCTACCATTAAGCTTTTTGCTGGTGATGGCGGTAACGGCGTAGCGACTTTTCGTCGGGAAAAATATGAGCCAATGGGCGGCCCTAATGGCGGCGATGGTGGACATGGCGGTTCTGTCTATATTGAAGCAGACCGTAATATTAATACGCTGGTGGATTACCGATATACACGTAGCTTCCGCGCTCAGCGTGGAGAGAATGGTCGCGGTTCTGATTGCTATGGCGCTGGCGGCGACGACATGGTTTTACGCGTTCCTGTAGGTACAGTGATTACTGAAAAAGCATCCGGTCAGTCTTTGGTGGATTTAGCGGAACATGGTCAAAGAGCGATGTTAGCTAAAGGCGGCAAGGGCGGTTTAGGCAATATTCACTTTAAATCTAGTTTGAATCGTTCGCCTCGCCAATGCACCAAGGGCGAACCTGGTGAGGAAATCGAGCTTTATCTAGAACTTAAAGTGTTGGCTGATGTTGGTTTGCTAGGCATGCCAAATGCAGGTAAATCCACTTTTATTCGTTCTGTTTCTGCCGCAAAGCCAAAAGTTGCGGATTATCCGTTTACCACTTTGCATCCTAATCTGGGGGTTGTGCGAGTTGATACTAACCGCAGTTTTGTGATTGCAGATATTCCTGGTTTGATTGAAGGGGCGGCAGAAGGCGCGGGTCTTGGGCATCAATTTTTACGGCATTTGGCCCGTACCCGATTATTGCTGCATATCGTGGATTTAGCCCCATATGATGAGGCGGTTGACCCAGTTTCTGAAGCGAAAGCGATTGTTGAAGAATTACGTAAATACGATGAAGAGCTTTATAGTAAGCCGCGCTGGTTAGTGCTGAATAAAGTCGATATGCTTGAGAATTCTGCTGAAGTGGTGGCTGAGTTTGTTAAATCGTATGGTTGGAAAGGACGTTGTTTTGCAATTTCCGCCATTAACGGTGTCGGTTGTAAAGAGCTTGTTTACGCGATTATGGAGCACGTGGAAGAAGTGAGTGCTCTAGCGCGAGAAGTCGAAGAGGCTGAGCAGGCGCAATTGGCTGCAGAAAAGTTAGCGCGTAAAGAAGCGGCTGCGCTTAAAAGAAATGAAAGTACGGAATAGAGTTGAGCGAGATGAGGTCATTATTAGCTGACGCAAAATGTATCGTGATTAAGGTTGGTTCTAGCTTAGTGACGAATGACGGTCAGGGGCTAGATCAAACAGCGATTGCTGCTTGGGCGGATCAGATCGCCCGTTTGGTGCATCCTGATCATGATCGCTTGCAAGCGAGGCAAGTGGTGTTGGTCTCTAGTGGCGCGGTGGCTGAAGGGATGCAACGTTTGGGCTGGAAGAAACGCCCAACTGCGGTGAATGAATTGCAAGCGGCTGCTGCGGTAGGCCAAATGGGCTTGGTTCAGATGTATGAATCCTGCTTTGCAAATCATGATTTGCGAACTGCGCAAGTCTTGCTGACGCACGATGATTTGGCCGATCGTAAGCGCTATTTAAATGCAAGAAGCACCTTGCGTACCTTGCTTGATTTAGGCGTTATTCCAATTATTAATGAAAATGATACGGTGGTCACGGACGAGATCCGTTTTGGGGATAATGATACCTTAGCGGCTTTGGTGGCCAATCTAATTGAAGCGGATGCTTTAGTTATCCTCACTGATCAAGCGGGGCTTTATTCTGCTGATCCACGTAAAAATCCCGATGCAAAGTTTATTGAATATGCTGAAGCGGGGGATGAGGCCTTGGAGGAGATGGCAGGGGGCGCTGGAAGCACTGTTGGTACTGGCGGTATGCTGACTAAGATTTTGGCTGCCAAGAGAGCCGCTAGAAGTGGCGCGCATACAATTATTGCTTCAGGCCGCGAAAAAGAAGTCTTGATTAAGCTGTCTGTTGGCGAGTTGATTGGGACGCATCTTCATGCTCAGCAAGGAAAAATGCTGGCTAAGAAACAATGGATGGCAGACCACCTTCGCGTCTCTGGGCAATTGAAATTAGATGCGGGTGCTGTCAAAGTGTTACGTACGGATGGTAAAAGTTTATTACCTGTGGGGGTTGTGGCGGTCGAGGGTAGTTTTGAGCGCGGAGATGTGGTGGCATGCTTGGATGAGCAAGGTCAAGAAATCGCGCGCGGTTTAGTGAATTATTCATCGGCTGAAACAGCGCGTATATTACGTCAGCCAAGTAATCAGATCGCATCCATTTTGGGTTATGTGGATGAAGCGGAATTGATACACCGAGATAACCTTATTCTTTTGTAAGATTCATTTGTGAGTGCTGAGGCAACTATGACTAAAACATCACCAAAAGTAGCGATTATTATGGGTTCGGATAGTGATTGGCCAACCATGCAGTTGGCAGCACAAATCTTGAAGGATTTTGATGTGCCTTATGAGGCGAAAGTGGTTTCAGCCCACCGCACACCAGATTTGATGTTTGAGTTTGCTGAGTCCGCACTAGATAAAGGCATTCAAGTCATTATTGCTGGGGCTGGCGGTGCTGCGCATTTGCCAGGGATGGTGGCAGCCAAAACAACATTGCCCGTTTTAGGGGTTCCGGTGGCGAGTAAGCACTTGCAAGGACAGGATTCTTTAATGTCGATTGTACAAATGCCTAAGGGTATTCCTGTCGCTACTTTTGCGATTGGCGAAGCGGGAGCTGTTAATGCAGGTTTGTTTGCGGTATCAATTTTGGCGAATAGTGATTCGGCATTGGCTGAAAAATTAAAAGATTTTCGTGCGGCCCAAACGGCTAAAGTATTCAATATGACATTAACGGAGCAGTCTTGAGTTTCCAAACGATCCTTCCACCAGCGATGCTTGGAATGCTAGGCGGCGGTCAACTTGGTCGCTTTTTTGTGATTGCAGCCCATGAAATGGGTTATCGCGTGACTGTACTTGATCCAGACAAAAATAGCCCCGCTGGGAAAATTGCTGATGTGCATTTGTGTGCCACTTATGACGATGCAATCGCTTTAGAAAAGATGGCGAATACATGCCAAGCGATTACTACAGAGTTTGAGAATGTCCCAGCGAGTACTTTAGAGATCTTGGCTAAAACCTGTACGGTGCATCCTTCGGCTGAGGCGGTTTCTATTGCGCAACATCGTGTGATGGAAAAACAATTTATTAGTCATGCGGGCATTCCGGTGGCCCCATTTGTTGTCGTCAATGGCGCAAATGATTTGCCTAAAGATGGGGACGCTATTTATCCCTCCATCTTAAAAGTGGCGCGTTTTGGTTATGATGGAAAGGGTCAGGCGCGTGTTAGTAATAATGTTGAGGCGTTAGCCGCGTTCGAAAATTTCAAGTCTGAGCAATGCGTGTTAGAAAAAATGCTCGATTTGGATTATGAGGTTTCAGTGGTCTTGGCGCGAGATGCACAAGGCAATGTGGCGGTTTATCCAACTGCAGAAAATAGTCATCTGAATGGAATTTTGGATGTCAGCATCGTGCCAGCACGGGCACCTAAATTGATTCAAGAACAAGCCCGTACCTTGGCTCAGAAAATTGCAGAAAAACTTAACTACATTGGGGTGTTGGCAGTGGAGTTTTTTGTGAGTAATGGTGAATTGCTGGCCAATGAGATGGCGCCGCGTCCTCATAACTCTGGTCATTACACCATTGATGCAAATGTGACGAATCAGTTTGAGCAACAATTGCGTGTGTTAGTGGGGTTGCCATTGGGCGATGTTAGACTGCATAGTCAGGCAGTGATGGTCAATATTCTTGGGGATGTTTGGAAAGACGGAAAAGAGCCTGCTTGGGACAAGATTTTTGCAAGGCCTGAATTAAAACTTCATCTATATGGAAAGCATGAGCCTCGAGCAGGCCGCAAAATGGGTCACTTCACGGTGATTGGGGCGGATCAAGAAACCGTGGTGGTGAATGCAATCAAAGCGCGTGCAGAGCTTGGTATTGGCTAGCTAGTTGAATGATAGACAATAAAAAAGCCGAACATTAAGTTCGGCTTTTTTATTGAATGCGAATTAAAGCTGACTAATTAAGCCATTGCCTTAATTGAAGCATTTAAACGGCTCTTATGACGAGCCGCTTTATTTTTATGAATAATGTTCTTGTCTGCAATGCGATCAATCACGCTCACATTTTCAGAGTATGCAGCTTGTGCAACAACCTTGTCACCAGCTTCTACCGCTTTGATGATCTTTTTGATCGCGGTGCGCAAAGTAGAACGCAAGCTGGCGTTATGGGCGCGTTGCTTAACTGCCTGACGAGCACGTTTTCTTGCCTGCGCGGTATTAGCCATGAATTTTCCTAATTAACAAAATACGAAGCCGAGCATCTTATCTTTTTATTCAGCCTTTTGCAAGATATTGTGATCGTTAAATTATGCTTATTTACATTAATTGATCATGTTCAGATGTACTTATCAGCAATTGGGTTCGAGGATGTGGGCCCTATCATGCTAAAATCAGCTCTGATTTCAACCTCATTTTACATGATCTATACACACGCATGAATCTGCTTAAAGCACTTGCTACCGTTGGTAGTATGACTTTTCTATCTCGCATATTGGGTTTCGTTCGAGACACCTTAATTGCGCGCGTGTTTGGCGCTGGTGTGGAAACAGATGCCTTCTTTGTCGCTTTTAAGATCCCCAATTTATTACGCCGTATTTCTGCTGAAGGTGCATTTTCTCAGGCGTTTGTGCCGATTTTGGCTGAGTACAAAAAACAGCGCAGCATTGATGAGACAAAAGCGCTGATTAATCATGTAGCGACATTGCTGGGTTTATTTCTAGTGGTGATTACTATTTTGGGGATGTTGGCTGCCCCTTGGGTTGTGCAAATTAGCGCGCCTGGCTTTGCCGCTGATCAGGCTAAATTTGATTTAACGGTTGAATTACTTCGGATTACCTTCCCTTATATTTTCTTTATCTCATTGGTCTCACTTGCTGGTGGCGTACTCAATACCTACGGTAACTTTAGCGTGCCAGCCATGACGCCTGTTTGGTTAAATCTTTCTTTTATTGCCGCGGTATTGTTGGTCGCCCCTTATTTTGATCACTCTGTGAAGGTGTTAGGCTGGGCAGTATTTGTAGGGGGTATTGCACAACTGATTTATCAGATTCCTTATTTGCGTCGACTAGGCTTGTTCCCTAGGTTTGAGTTGAACTTAAAAGATGAAGGAGTTTGGCGCATTTTAAAACTCATGGGGCCGGCTATTTTTGGGGTCTCGATCGCACAAATTTCATTACTTATTAATACTATTTTTGCTTCTTTTTTAGCCACAGGAAGTGTTTCCTGGCTTTATTATGCTGACCGATTAATGGAATTTCCTACAGGCGTTTTGGGTGTGGCGCTTGGAACCATTTTGCTCCCTAGTTTAGCGAAAAGTTACGCAGATAAAGCTGACGATGAGTATTCGCAGTTGTTAGATTGGGGTTTGCGGCTCACGTTTATTCTTGCATTGCCTGCTGCAGTTGCGTTAGCGGTGCTCTCTGTTCCTTTAGTGACGGGCTTATTTCACTATGGCGCATTTAGCGCGTTAGATGTCGAAATGACACGCCAAGCATTGATGGCCTATAGTTTGGGCTTGTTGGGTTTGATCCTTGTTAAGGTGCTTGCACCAGCCTTTTATTCAAGGCAGAACATTAAAACCCCCGTCAAGATTGCTTTATTTACCTTGGCGTCAACTCAAGTGATGAACCTGATCTTCATTGGCCCCTTAAAGCATGCAGGCTTGGCACTAGCAATCGGTCTTGGTGCTTGCATGAATGCAGGATTGCTCTATTTTTATTTGCGTAAAGCGAATGTCTATAAGCCGCAAGCGGGTTGGTATTCCTTTATGGCAAAATTGGTCATTGCCGTAGGTTCGATGGCCTTTGTTTTGCATTTTGCTGCGGGTCCTGACGCGACTTGGATGACCTATAAGCTTTTACCTAAACTCGTTCATCTTTTGATATTGCTTGTGCTCGGGTCAATGACGTATTTCTTAGTGCTTTGGGTGCTTGGTATTCGCGTTAAAGATTTTATAAAGCGCAGCGCCATCTAGTCATGATGCAAATTCTGAGACATTTCCCTGATGGGAGAATTCAGCCAAGTGCATTAGCCATCGGTAATTTTGATGGCATGCATTTAGGACATCAAGCCTTACTTAAAGAATTAAAGGCGGTGGCGACTTCACAGTCATTGCAGACTGCGGTAATGACTTTTGAGCCGCATCCACGGGAGTTTTTTGCACCAGATAAAGCGCCGGCAAGACTTGCGTCGCTCAGAGAAAAGCTCGAATGGTTTGAAAAAGCCGGCGTTGATACGGTGCATTTGTGTCGATTTAACCATCGCTTTGCGAGCTTTAGCAGTGATGATTTTATTGGTGAGATTCTCATTGGTGCCCTCAATGCTAAAACAATTTTGGTGGGCGAGGACTTTAGATTTGGTGCTGGGCGCCGCGGTGGTGTGGTCGATCTTGCTAAGGCGGGTTTGGATCTGATTAGTTTGCCTCAAGTCAATTTAATGGATGAGGATATTCAATTGCCCGGAGATAGTGAACGCGTTTCAAGTACGCGCGTAAGAAATGCCTTGGCTAGTGGAGAATTGAATGTTGCTAGGCATCTACTGGGCCGTCCTTATAGCATTAGTGGCAAAGTGGTTCATGGGGCTCAGTTAGGTAGAAAATTAGGATTTTCTACTGCAAATGTCCATATGCGGCATGAACGCCCTGCCTTAACGGGAGTGTATGCAGTAAAATTAGACGGATTAAATGGCGTTGCAAATTTAGGGGTAAGACCAACAATTTCAGGGGTCCCCAAATTATTGTTAGAAGTTCATCTGTTTGATTTCGATGGGGATTTGTACGATAAACATGTCCATGTGGAGTTTTATCATAAAATTCGAGATGAAATGAAATTTGATGGCCTAGATGCGTTGAAAGCGCAAATTGCAAAAGATGCACAAGTGGCACGTAATTTTTTTAGATAATTAAAAAGTAAAAGACTGAAAGTTTGTAATGACTGAAGATTCAAAATATAAGCTCAATTTGCCTGAAACCAGTTTTCCCATGCGCGGAGATTTGGCTAAGCGTGAACCTGCTTGGTTAAAAGAATGGCAAGATAAAAAGCTTTATGCGCGTATTCGTAAAGCCCGTGCCGGCGCAAAAAAATTCATTTTGCATGATGGCCCACCCTATGCCAATGGCGATATTCATATTGGTCATGCGGTGAATAAAATCTTAAAAGATATGATCGTTAAAGCTAAAACCATGAGTGGCTTTGATGCACCTTATGTACCTGGTTGGGACTGTCATGGCTTGCCGATTGAATTGATGGTTGAGAAAACGCACGGTAAAGAAATTGCCCCAGCGAAATTCCGTGAACTATGCCGCGAATATGCAAAAGAACAAGTTGAGCGCCAAAAGAAAGACTTTGTGCGCTTGGGCGTTTTAGGGGATTGGGATCAGCCCTATCTCACCATGGACTTTAAAACCGAAGCCGACATCATGCGTGCTTTGGGGGAAATCTACAGAAATGGTTACTTGTACCAAGGCAGTAAGCCAGTCCATTGGTGCGTTGATTGTGGGTCTGCGTTAGCAGAAGCAGAAGTTGAATATGAAGATGTGAATTCACCAGCCATTGATGTGGGCTTTAAGGTGGTTGATCAAGCGGCTTTATTGAAAGTGTTCAGCGTGGACATTTCAGCTCCAGTGCATGCCGTCATCTGGACAACAACGCCTTGGACCTTGCCAGCTAATCAGGCGGTTAGTGTGCATCCTGAATTAGATTACGATCTCATTCAAACCAGCAAGGGCTTGCTCATTCTTGCACGCGAATTGGCACAAGCGACTTTGTCTCGCTATAGCGAAGAAGGTGCTCAGGTCTTGGCTTCTTGTAAAGGGGCTTCATTAAACGGCTTAATGCTGAACCATCCTTTTGATGAACGCCAAGTGCCAGTGATTTGTGGTGAGCATGTGACAACCGATGCAGGAACTGGGTTAGTACATACCGCCGCCGCGCATGGTAATGATGACTGGTTAGTCATGCGTGCGAATTTCCCCAATGAAAAACCTCGCGTCTTGATTGGCGCTGATGGTAAATTTTTCACTAGCGATTTGGTGGAACTGACAGCGATTCGAGGGTTAAGCCGTCAAGATGCCAACAAAGTGATTCTTGGCTTGATGCAAGAAAACGGTTCTTTAATTGCAAGTGCCCGCTTAAATCATAGTTTTCCACATTGCTGGCGTCATAAAACCCCTTTGATGCAATTGGCGACCCATCAATGGTTTATCGGAATGAACGAAATCGATGCCTCTGGAAAAAGTTTGCGTGAGTATGCAAACCAAGCAGTGGATAACACAGAATTTTTCCCAAGCTGGGGCCGAGCACGCCTAGAGGCGATGATCAAAAATCGTCCAGATTGGTGCGTATCCCGCCAACGTAATTGGGGCGTGCCGATGCCGCTTTTTGTGCATAAAGAAACTGGCGAGCCACATCCACAGACTTCGGAATTGCTTGAAAAAGTCTGTCTGCAAGTAGAAGCCCAAGGCATTGAGGCCTGGTTTAGTTTAGA
Organism: uncultured Methylophilaceae bacterium; assembly: GCA_903953055.1. GTDB lineage: Bacteria > Pseudomonadota > Gammaproteobacteria > Burkholderiales > Methylophilaceae > Methylopumilus_A. The sequence goes on along the minus strand of CAJBIA010000018.1, from coordinate 1,454 downwards.
CGGTGCTGCTTTTTTAGCGGTCAATGCCCCCGCCAATGCAGCGCAGTATAAAAAAGTGACCGATACATTAGACGTTTGGTTTGATTCTGGTTCAACCCATACGGCGGTGCTAAAACGGCGTCCAGAGTTGCAGCATCCTGCTGATTTATATCTGGAAGGCTCAGATCAGCATCGCGGATGGTTCCAAAGCTCCTTATTAACGGGTTGTGCAATTGATGGTCGTGCTCCTTATGAAGCTTTGTTAACGCATGGCTTCGTAGTGGATGGCGCTGGCCACAAGATGAGTAAATCAAAAGGTAATGTGGTGGCACCGCAAAAAGTCATGGACACCTACGGCGCGGATATCTTACGTCTATGGGTCGCTTCTACAGATTACTCTGGCGAACTTACTATTTCTGATGAAATTCTGAAACGGGTAGCAGAAAGCTATCGACGTATTCGTAATACCTTACGTTTCTTGATGGCAAACTTAGCCGATTTTGATGAAAAGAAAGATTTGTTGCCTGTTGATCAATGGATGGAAATTGATCGCTATGCCTTAGTCTTAACTGAAAAATTACAAACAGAAATCTTAGGTGATTTTGACCGTTATGAATTCCATTTGGCGGTGCAAAAGTTTGTAGGTTTTTGTTCTGAAGATCTGGGTAGTTTCTATCTCGACATTTTGAAAGATCGTCTGTATACCACGGGTGAGAATTCTCATGCACGTCGCGCTGCGCAAAGCGCTTTGCATCACATTACGCATGCCATGATGCGTTTAATGGCACCGATCTTGAGCTTCACAGCGAACGAAATATGGCAAACATTGGGCTTGGATAAGGATGCGACGGTATTCGAAGAGCTTTGGTATCAATTGCCAGCGCATGGATTAGGCGTTGATCGTATTCAAGCGTGGGAGGCCATTATTGAGGTTCGTGGTTTAGCTGCCAAAAAAATTGAAGTGTTGCGAGCTGCAGGGCAAGTGGGCTCATCACTGCAAGCAGAGTTGGAATTGCATGCATCAGGTGCTAAGTTTGATGCGCTCAATAGCTTGAATGAAGATTTACGTTTTGCGATGATTACATCAAGCGCTAAGGTCTATAAAGCGGTGGATGAGGCGAATGAAAAGATTTTGGTAAAGGCAAGCGCCCATACGAAGTGTGATCGTTGTTGGCATTACCGTGAAGATGTTGGTGTAAATGCAGAACATCCAAGCATTTGTGGCCGCTGTGTCAGCAATTTATTTGGTCAAGGTGAGCAACGTACCTATGCGTAAATGGTTAGCGATTAGCGCGATTGTGTTGGCTATTGATGTTTATACCAAACATCTTATTCAGCAATCGTTTCAATATGGCGATTATTTAAAAGTGACGTCTTTTTTTAATTTGGTGCGGTATCACAATCAAGGTGCAGCGTTTAGTTTTTTAGCCAATCAAGGGGGCTGGCAACAGTTCTTCTTCGCCACCATTGCGATC